>CAYSNA010000330.1:0-6316 GCA_964432185.1 uncultured Cytophagia bacterium | reverse complement strand
CTCCGCGTCCGCCGCCACGGTAAATAGTATATCGTCCCACTTTACCGGGGAGGCGTGTCCTAGTCCCGGCAAATAAATCGCCCATGTTATGTCGTCGTTTGTCCACTGGGTCAAAGCGCTTTCGTTTTTATAAACGCCCTGTCCGTTGGGACCGCGAAGTTGTGTGGCCTGATTGGCGGCGTTCGCCACCGTCACTAACACAAAAAGAGGTAATCCGATTCGCAGAACACTCATAGATTTTTCCTGAATTTATGACGCGATGATATTCTGGTACACGGCGATGATATTCTCCGCCATCTGCTTCATGGAGAACGCTTTGGTCACCGTGGCATGGCCGTCGCGACCGAGCTGCCGTAATTTTTGCGGATCGAGCAGCAGCGACTTGATCGCCTCGGCGAGATGATCCGCATCGTTGGGTTCGTAAATGAGACCGCCGCCTGTTACTTTGACAAACTCGGGGTAACCGCCGATATTCGGCTGGACAATCGGCACACCGGCCGCAAGCGCCTCAACCTGGTAGGCGCCAAAAGCTTCGCCCACCAGCACGGGCACCGAGAGTACGGATAATTTCTGCAAAAATTCAATGCGGTGCGGTCGATCAAATTCCTTTAAAAATTCGACATCCTCCCACACGCCGGCGTTCTGTAATTTTTTCTGCATTTTTAACACGAACGGTTTGTCGTCATCCGTATAGCCGCCGGTGGCATAAAATCTCAAATTCTTAAAGTGAGGTTCTTTTTTCAACTGAATAAAGGCGTCGGTGACGAGACCAAGACCAAAATACTCACTCATGCGGCACAAATAGCCAATGGCCGGAGGATTCATGTCCAGCGGCGCCAGTTCATAACCATCAAAACAAATTCCACCGTAAACGACGTGCACCTTGTCCGGCGGCAGGTTCATCTGCTCCACAGACTTTTCCGCATAATATCGACTGGCGGCAATAAACGCATCAACGTCCTGTGCTTTTTTTGCCATCAAATCCCACACCTGCGACTTGTACTCGTCGCGCATGGGATCGATCCATTCGTTCTCATCCTGCAGCGAACAAACGACAGCCGCGCCCAGATCGTGTTTAAGCCGATGCGCCAGGCCGAGCAAAAGCGCGTTGGACAGATGCACGACATCCGGCTTTATGTGCATTTTGAGAAACTTGATCATGTGCTCCAATTCCGATGCCTGACGCCCCTCCTCGCCGAGCAGCATGGAGATGGTCATATCCTCAAGGCCTTCGGCGCGGGTGGACCCGGCCTTTTTCGCGGCGAACTGCAGCAGGGATTCGGAATCAAAAATCTTTTCCATCCATTGCGGCGCGTGCCGATAAAACGGCAATTTTTCCTTCAGATAAACGTTGATGGCGCCGTAAAAAACCGGCGTATCACCCATGAGTCCGTCCACATCAACGTTGAGCGGCAAGTACATGGGCACCATCTGCACATCGTGTCCGGCATCTTTGAGGGCGCGGATCAGTTCGTTATCGCGCATGCAATTTTGGCAATAAAAGGTACCGCCGGAACCGGGGATTATATGGACTATTTTCATAAAGATTCTCCAAAAGCATAAACGCGGCCGTCTTCAGCGCCGACAAATATAAAACCGCCGGTGACCGCAGGCGAGCCGAGAATATCGGCGCCAATTTCATAGGACCAGACGAGTTGACCGTCTTCAAGATTTAACACATACAATCGGCCGTCATTTGAGCCGACCACGACTTTATCACCGGCGATAACCGGTGAACTATCAACATCGTTACGGGTTTGAAACGTCCAGATTTTTTCGCCGGTTTTGCGATTGACACAATGCACCAGTTTATCGCGGCAGCCGATCACCACTTTATCTTTTGACACCGCGGGAGACGAAAAAAACGCGCTGGTGGCGCCATCATTGTTGTATTCCCAGGCAATTTCCTTTTTCTCCACATCGAAACACAGCAGACTTTCGCCATAGTGACCGAGATAGGCTCGGTCATCGACCAGCGCCGCCGAGCCGGCAATGTAGGAGCCGGCATCCACTTCACCAACTTTTTCGCCGTTGTCGACGGAGACGATATGCAGCAACTCATCGCAGCCGCCAAACACCACAACCTTGCCGTCCGTCGCCGGCGCGCCGTTGATGTAATTATCCGTTTCATAGTTCCACTGTTTGACGCCGGTTTCGGCATCAAAACAATAAATATTGAAATCATAGCTGCAGACGATGATCCATTTGTCTTTTTTATCGGGAGCGAAAATCCAGCTCGCCGAGCCGTAAATTTCATCGTCGGTTTTGTACGACCATTTCTGTTCACCCGAGATGGCATCGATGGCGAAGAACTCGCCGCTCAATGAACCGATAAAAACCGTCGAATCGAGCAGCATGGGCGGTGCTTCGACATCGTCGCCGGTGTCAAAAACCCAGAGGCTGTCGCCGCCGGCCGCGTCCAGCGCGTAGAGTTTGCCGTCGGTTGAGCCGATGTAGAGCCTGCCGTAATCGAGCACCGGAGAGGATTTTATATCATCGCCTGTCTGAAACGACCACACCAGTTTTAAATTATCCGGCAACTGTTCATCTGACTGGCCGGAGAGTTGCGAATCACCGCGAAATTGCGGCCACAAAAAAGCACGTGAGGAGGAGGTTTTTTTTGGCGGATTTTCATTTTGACAGGCCAGCACAAACAGGCCGAGAATCAAGAGCAGATTTATTTTTCGGATCATCATAGCGTTTCCTCAACATCTTTGAACGAAATCGCCGCGGTGGGACAAGCCTCGGCGCAGTCTTTCGCCACTTTTGCCAAACCACGATCCAGCGCCTCATTGAAGGGAATGGAAATTTTCACATCAAATCCGCGATGAATAAAAGTGAGGCCAAACTCTTCTTTAGCCTGCGCGGCAATCTCGACACACAAACCGCATTTGATGCACTTGCCCGGCTCGAACACCACGAGATCGTGCTGCACCTGTCGCTCAAAAGAATTTCTTGTGCCGATTTTAAACCGGCTTTGACTGGCATCGTAAAAATCGCTGTACAATCGAAGCTTGCACGATTCCTGTTTGCGGCAATCGCAATGAAAACAGCGCAAGGCTTCCTGAACGGCTTCCTGTTCGGAAAAGCCGCTTTTCGCATCACCGGGATTGAGGCGATTCGACTCACTGGCATCTTTGAGAAACTGACTATTCTCGCCATCCAACAAACGCCCCATCACCGAGTTGAAGCGAGTTGGGCGGCCAGTAATCGTGTCGCCTTTTAAAAATTGATCAACCGAGTGGGCTATGGTTTTTCCATGCCCAACCGAGCGCACCGCCATGTGGCTGGAAGACACCAGACTGCCGCCGGCGAACACGCCATCCAGATTTGTGGCCAGCGTTTTTCGGTCTATTTTGAGCCCGCGGGCCGTGTGTTCCAAATGCGTATTTTGATAGAGCTCCGAATCGATATCGCCGGTTGTGAGCACAACCGCATCAAAATCTCGTTGTACATCGGCCAGAGAAAAATCGGCGCCAAACGTTTTATTCATTTGAAAATCCACACCAAGCGCGCGGATGTGTTCGATCTCTTGATTCAGCACATGTTTGGGCAACACCTCGTCAGAAATCGAATAATAAAGATTACCGCCGGGAAACTCGTTTTTATCAAAAATGGTGGTTTGATGCCCAAATTGGGCGAGGTAATAGGCGGCGGAAAGACCAGCCGGACCGGCGCCAATTATCGCAATTTTTTTCCCTGATGCGGGTGCGCAGGAAGGTTTATATGGTGAATCGGAGGCCAGGTCAATATCGGCGACAATTCGTTTCAACAGGCAGATGGAAACCGGCTCGTCGTGTTGTTTGCGATTGCAGCCGTTTTCGCACGGCGCCGGACAAATTCGTCCCAGCACCGCAGGAAGGGCAATCTCGGCCTTGACGGTTTTAATCGCGCCCGCCCAATCCTCTTTTTGAATTTGGCGGATCATCAGCGGAATGTCCATAAAAGCCGGACAAATTCGTTGGCACGGCGCCTGGCAATCGCCGACGTGTTCGCTGAGCAACAGATCGAGGGTATCCTTGCGGAATTCGCGGACGCGTTCGTTGTCGGTTTCAATCTGCATACCGTCTTCAACTCGCGCTGAACATGACGGAAGAAGTTTTCCGGAATAGACAACCTCGACGACACATATCATTCAGGAGGTATTGTGCGGCAGGCCGTCCATGTAACACATGGTCGGGATGGTAAAACCGAGATCGTTGGCCGCTTGGAGAATAGAGGATCCCTCCGGCACGGCATACGCTTTATTATTTATGTGAATGTGCACCATACTTTTCATTTTTTCAATTTAGCAGAATACGTTTTAAACCGACCCACTTTTGCTCACCACGTTTCGTCCAGGAGACGCAGCATCAATCCTTTGAGATAAGAACTTTCGGGCATACACAACAAAATCGGGTGATCGACATGTTGTTTCATCATGTGGATGATGTGCGCATCTCGGCCGCTGTCGATAGCCGCGTCCGCGACAATTTTTTGAAACAGCTCCATTTTGACCAAACCGGAGCATGAGAAGGTAAACAGCAAACCGCCTGGACGAAGCAGTTTAAAGGCCAGCATATTAATATCCTTATAGCCACGAGCGGCGGTGACAAGTCGCGCCTGCGAGTCGACAAATTTTGGCGGATCCAGGACAATCACATCAAATGTGCGGTTGTCGTTCACGTAGCGGCGCAGGAGTTGAAAGACATCCGCTTTGACATTGGTGCAGCGCTGCGGATCAAAAGCATTAAGCTGCACGTTTTTATCGATCAGCTCGATCAGGCCGCCAACGTCCTCAACATTCGTCACGTGCGAGGCACCGCCTTGCAGCGCGGCCAGTCCAAATCCGCCGGTATACGCGAAACAATTCAACACCTCGGCGCCGGCGCTGTGTTGACGCACCAGATTGCGGTTCTCGCGCTGGTCGAGATAAAATCCGGTTTTGTGGCCCTGTTGAATATCAACGAAAATTTTTATATCATTTTCAACAACTTCAATAAGAGGCGGCGGCGATTCGCCGGCCAAAACGCCAGTTTTCGGACCGAGTCCCTCCCGCTTGCGCACGTCCACATCAGAGCGCTCGTAAATATTGGGTATGCCGGTCAACGTAATCAACACATCAACGATTGTTGATTTCCACAATTCAACGCCGATGCTGGTAAATTGACAGACAAGGAAATTCTGGTAGCGATCAACAACCAGGCCGGGCAATCCATCCGCCTCGGAAGAAATCAGTCGATAGGCGTCAGGCAGAACCGATCCGAACAAAGTCAAACGCCGGTCAAGCGCCGCGCGAATTCTGCGTTCAAAAAAAGACTCGTCAATAGATTCCTCATGAAACGTCCACAACCGCACCCGAATTTGAGAAAGCGGCGAAAAGGCGCCGCGCCCGAGAAGTCGGCCATCGGCTGAAAAAACATCGATGGTCTCACCGGGTTTGGGATTGCCGTGCAGGCGTTCGACCGCGCCGGAAAAAATCCAGGGATGCTGCCGCAGCACGGATCGATCGCGACCTTTTTTTAGAATCAATCTATTCATCACATTTTTCATTTTCACGGTCCGCTGTCCCATCAGACCAGGTGCACCGCGCCCACCGGGCACACCTGCAAACAGGTATCACATTTTGTACACTCGTCCTGAATAATCTCATGCTTTACATACGGCGTCAGCGGAATCGCATCGGTCGGGCATTTCTGCGCGCAAATCGTGCAGCCGATGCAGTTTTCGGTAATTTCATATCGAATCAGCGCCTGGCATTTTTTCGCCGGACATCGGCCTTGGATATGCGCTTCATATTCTTCCCGAAAATATTTTAACGTCGACAATACCGGATTCGGCGCCGTCTTACCCAGACCACACAAACTGCCGAGTTTTGTTTTTTCGGCCAACTCTTCCAGCTTGACGAGATCATCCGCCACGCCCTGGCCCGCACACAATTTTTCCAAAATGGCCAGCATGTGTTTGGTGCCGATGCGACAAAAAGTGCATTTGCCGCAGGATTGATCAAAAGTGAAGGAGAGAAAATAGCGCGCAATATCGACCATACAATCGGAGTCATCCATGACCAGCAAACCGCCGGAGCCCATCATGGCGCCGACGTTTTGCAGCTCCTCATAATCAATCGGCGTATCAGCCAGCGACGCCGGCACACAACCGCCGGACGGCCCGCCGATCTGCACAGCTTTGAATTTTTTGCCGCCCTGAATACCGCCGCCGATCTGTTCAACAATTTCGCGAATAGTGATGCCCATCGGCACTTCGATCAAACCGCCGCGAGCAATCTTGCCGGCGAGTGAGAACACTTTGGTGCCCTTGCTGCGGTCGGTGCCCATTT
>CAYSNA010000329.1:0-6323 GCA_964432185.1 uncultured Cytophagia bacterium | reverse complement strand
TCAACTGGACTGGCAGCCGGTCATCCGCCGTCTTGACGAGTTCGATTTTCTGACCATCGATCTGCCCGGTCACGGCCGTCACCCCGAGATCGGTCAGGATTTTTCCTTCGACGAAACAGCCGATGCTATTTTCGCCATTTTGGATAAAGAAAAGATATCAACCTGCCCCATGCTCGGCTATTCCATGGGCGGCCGCGTCGCCCTGTTTACGGCGATAAAATATCCGCAGCGTTTTTCACAACTGATTCTTGAATCGGCATCTCCCGGGATCGACACTGAAACGCAGCGACAAGCACGTTTGGCGTTCGAGCAGCAAACGATCGACAACCTCGAGCGTCTGTCTCTGGCCGATTTTATCGACGAGTGGTACAACATGCGACTTTTTGATTCACTGCGGTCACACCCCGATTTTATCCGGCTTTATGCCCAACGCCATTTTAACAATGCCGCGGCGCTGATCAGCGCGATTAAAAATCTCGGCAGCGGCGCCATGCCGTCGCTATGGGAGGCGCTGCCGGCTCTTGATATTCCGGTTCACTTCATTTATGGCGAACTGGACGACCAGTATAAATCCATTGCCGAAGGAATTCTGCGGCGCGGTAAAAACGTTTCACTCTACACCATAAAAAAGAGCGGGCACAATACGCACTTTGAAAATCCCGCAGAATTTTGTACCGTTGTGAAATATGTTCTAAAAAGTGAGGAATAAGAGATGAGTACATTTGCCTGGCGGAAAGCCGGTGATTATGCGGATATCAAATATGATAAAATGGACGGCATTGCCAAAATCACCATTAATCGCCCGGAGGTGCGCAATGCATTCCGACCGTTGACGGTTCAGGAAATGATGGCCGCCTTTCGCGATGCGGAGATGGATCCGGAGATCGGCGTCATCATTTTGACCGGCGAGGGTGAAAAGGCCTTTTGTTCCGGCGGCGATCAAAAGGTGCGCGGTGATTCTGGCTATAAAGATGAAAAGGGGCAGCATCATTTGAATGTGCTCGAATTCCAGCGGCAAATTCGTCACTCGGCCAAACCGAGCATTGCCATGGTGGCCGGCTACGCCATCGGCGGCGGTCACGTGCTGCACATGATGTGTGATTTGACCATCGCGGCCGATAACGCGCGATTCGGCCAGACCGGCCCGCGCGTCGGCTCGTTTGACGGCGGCTATGGCGCCAGTTATATGGCGCGCATCGTCGGTCAAAAAAAGGCGCGCGAAATTTGGTATCTCTGCCGCCAGTATGATGCCCAGCAGGCGCTGGACATGGGACTGGTCAACACGGTGGTGCCGTACGACAAACTGGAAGAAGAGACCGTGCAATGGTGCCGGGAGATTCTCGCCAACTCGCCCACGGCCATTCGCTGCCTCAAAGCCGCGCTCAACGCGGATTGTGACGGCCAGGCCGGATTGCAGGAACTTGCCGGCGCGGCGACCATGCTGTTTTACATGACCGAGGAAGGCCAGGAAGGCCGCAATGCTTTTAATGAAAAACGCAAACCCGATTTCTCGAAATTTCCACGGCCGACGTCCTGATCATCAACAGTTCTCAATTTTAATGAAAGTGAATGTGAAATCTTTTAAACCATATATCCTGGCCGCCCGGCCGAAAACGCTGCCCGCGGCGGTGGCGCCGGTGATCATCGGCACGGCCATGGCTTTTGCGGATGGACACGGCCACTGGCCATCCGCGTTGCTCGCGGCATTCGGCGCGTTGATGCTCCAGATTGGTACCAATTATGCCAATGATTATTATGATTTCGTCAAAGGCTCCGATGATCACGCCACGCGCCTCGGTCCAACGCGCGCCACAGCCGCCGGGCTGGTGACGCCGCAGGCCATGCGTCATGCGTTTATTCTGGTGTTTGCCCTGGCGGTGCTCGGCGGTATTTATTTGCTCGTTCGCGGCGGCTGGCCGGTGGTGTTCATCGGTGTTTTTTCCATCGCGGCCGGCATTTTATATACCGGTGGCCCCTATCCGCTTGGCTATAACGGCCTCGGCGATATTTTTGTGTTTATCTTTTTCGGCCTAATTGCTGTCGGCGGCACCTACTACGTGCAGGCACTGGATTTCAACCGGTTTGTGCTGCTTGCCGGCGTGGCACCCGGACTCATGTCCACGGCGATTTTGGCGGTCAACAATTTGCGCGATGTGGCCGATGACAAAATATCCGGCAAACGAACCCTGCCGGTGCTTTTCGGCGAATCCTTCGGACGATTAGAATACGTGCTCTGTCTGCTGCTCGCCGGTCTGGTGCCGCTTGTCCTGGTCATTTTGACGCGCGATCATTTTTGGTCTATCGTCGCGGCCGGCGTTTTTTTTCTTGCCATCCCTTCGATCCGTTTCATTTATGCCGAAAAACCAAGCCGCCTTTATAACAAGGTGTTGGCAACAACCGGACGCCTGCTCTTTCTGTATAGTTTGCTTTTTGGCATCGGATGGCTGGTGTGATTATCGCTGATTTTCACATCTACCACTACAGTCTGCCGTTTCTTCAGCCAATCCGGTTGCTGGACAGAATCCTCACGAATCGCGATGGCTTGGTCGTTCAACTAAAAACAGAGGATGGTAAAAGCGCTTTTGGTGATGTGCCGCCGTTTCCCGGTTTGTCCGATGAAACGCTCGAATTGGCCTTTCTCCAACTGGAAGATGCGTGCCACGCGCTCAAAGCGCGTGTAAATCCCGTACAGCTTTTGGACGCGCATCGAGAAATCAGTCTGTTTCCGGGACTTTATCCCAGCGTCGCCTTTGGCATCGAGGCCGCATTGATGGAGCTGGCAGCGCACTCTTCCGGCAAAACCGTTGCCGGAGGATTTACCTCAACACTTCGACGGCACATTAAAACGAATGGTCTGGTGACAGGTCGCCTGGAAGAAATGCCGGCGCAGGCGAAACATCTTGCGGATGCCGGCTACACTGTGCTGAAAATCAAAGTCGGTCGCGAGGACAGCAATGCGGAAATCGCCATGTTGAAAAATATCAGCGCGGCTGTTGGAGAGCATGTCCGGCTGCGCCTCGATGCCAACCGCGCCTGGCCCGTCGCGGAGGCCATCCATTTGGCGAATACTCTTTCTCATCTGAATATTGACTATATTGAAGAACCGTTGGCCGATCCATCGCTCCTGGACCATTTTATCACCGAAACCGGAATGCCGATTGCCCTCGATGAATCTCTTTTGGAGCATCTCGAAACGCTGCCGAGTCGTGTTGCGGCGTTTATCATTAAACCGGGAATTCATGGCGGTGTTTTTGAAACGATCGGATTGATTAAAAGAGCCCAGGCCGAAGGGATTAGCCCCGTCATCAGCTCGCCGTTTTTGAGCGCGATCGGATTAAAAACTGCCGCGACCATTGCCGCTGTCTTTACCACAGAAGATGACGTGATGGGATTGGACACCTCATCCTGGTTGGCAGAGGATTTTCTGTCAACGCCCGTGATCACTCAAAACGGCTCGCTCGATTTATCCGACTTGACGCAGTCCCTAAAAATCCCTGTCGACAGTCTGAAAAAATTATGCTGATAAATATGGCCGAGGACAATTTCATCACCCTGGGTTTACGGCATGCCGACAAACCGGCGGTTGTAACATCTTCAACTAAAAGCACATGGAATCAACTCGCGGTTTCGGTCCACACCAGGCGTTCTGCGCTGCACCAGCTCGGTTTAAAAAAAGGCGACAAATGCGCCATTTTTGCGTCGCCGTCCGCCGATTATGTCGAAACACTTTTTGCCCTCTGGGCGCTGGGCGCCATCGCCGTACCGATGAATACCCGCCTGCCGCACGCGCAACTTTTCGATATGCTGCGGCAGATAAAATGTTCGTATGTCATAAGCGACACTATAAACCTGCCCGAACCCTTCAAAACCATCCAATTGGCGGCTGCACAAAGTAACGACACATCAAACACCACAGAGGAAATCAAATTTCTTTTTGATGCACCGGCCACCATCATATTTACCTCCGGCAGTACCGGGCGTGGCAAGGCGTGCCAGCACACCATTGGCAACCATGTGTTCAGCGCCGCCGGATCAAATCAAAACATCAGCCTCCTTCCAGGCGAGTCCTGGCTGTTATCGCTGCCCCTGTACCACGTCGCCGGCATTGCCGTGCTGTTTCGCTGTCTACTGTCCGGCGCCGCCATCGCCATTCCGACCGTTGAACGCTCTTTGGCGGAAAATATTTTGCGCCTTGAACCAACGCATCTATCGCTGGTCGCGACCCAATTACAACAGCTAGTGCAGCAACCGGCGCTTTTGCCCAGGCTCCAGGGCGCGCGCGCCATTTTACTCGGCGGCAGTGCATTTCCACAACCGCTCATCACAAAAGCGCTCGATTTTAAGTTGCCCATTTACAAAAGTTATGGTTCCACAGAAATGGCGTCGCAAATCACCACAACGGGGCCGAATGAGGCAGGCTCCCGTTTTCACACCAGCGGAAAATTGTTGCCGTATCGTGACCTCACCATAAAACATGACGGCGAAATCCTGGTCAAAGGCAAAACGCTGTTTCAGGGCTACCTCCAAGATGATCAGATTTTTCCGATTGTTGACAAAGACGGATGGTTTCACACCGGGGATTTGGGACGGATCGACGAGCAGGGCTACCTCACCGTACTTGGACGCAAAGACAACATGTTTATATCCGGCGGCGAAAATATTTATCCCGAAGAAATTGAACGCGTGCTGGAAAGTTATGACGGCATCGAACAGGCTTTCGTCGTGCCGGTTGAGAATGATACATATGGCCAACGTCCGGTCGCGTTCATCAAATTGAAAGCGGATTACAAGCTGTCAGATTTTTCCATTGATGAGTTGCGAACCAGGCTGCCCGGCTACAAAATCCCGGATCATTTTTTTGTTTGGCCAAACATTGAGGACGGACTAAAACCGGATCGGACTGCTTTAAAAAACCAGGCGGAAGAGCTAGTGCGCCGCTGATGCGATGTTTTGCAATCCCTGGCGTATGATCTCGGGCAGGGCGCGTTTTTGATTGGTGGTTTTAAACATGGCCACGTGTACTGTTTTTGCCCGGCCAACGCACTCGTCGCCTCGCCGCACATCATAGCTCAAGGTAAATGAAGAATCGCCGATTTTTTCAATATGGATAAAAATGACAACGATGTCGTCGACAAAAAGCGGCGCGAGGAAATCGGCTTGAGCGTGTACAAAGGGGAGTAAAAAATCGGATTCCCGCAGAATGAACGCCACGCTGGCGCCGATCCGTTCAAGGAGATCATCGAAAGCTTCAAACAGTAATTCAAACAGCTTGCTGTAAAATAAAACGCCGGCGGCGTCAGTGTGGTGCAACTGAACTTTGGTTTTATAGGAAAAAGCCATGATTTAATTCTCACTGCTAGAAATTTTGATTTTGAGAAAAGTAGAAAAACGCCGGGCGAAAAGAAAGAAAAAGATAAAGGTGCAGAAATAAAAAAAGGGCGCCCCCCATGACACCCTTCATTCCGATAGCCCCCCTGTTCCCCACAGTAAATTTGGCCTCCCTCCTGCACGTTTATAAAGTGCATGAACGGGCAAAAATCTCTCAGTTTTTTAATTTTTTTAAGAAATTTTTAATTGGAAGGAACAGGGGGTAAATGTCGTGAGATAGACGCAGAGTGCGTCCAGTGTGTCTTCGGCGCCGCGCAGTTGTGTCCATTGATGTTGGTGCAGAGCGGGACCAAAGTCGATTGTCTGATTTTTAAACCTGTATCGACCAGCGCCATTTTTCAAAAAAAACGCATTGGCGATCGATTCAACGGCCTCAACGCCCGCCAATGTGCCACCGTGTTGAAACGCCAGTTCCATGGCAACCGGCACGCGGTCCGTTCCACTGATGTCTATATCGAGCTTAAAAGCGCCATTGTGTTCGGTCACTCGAACTGTCGTCAACAAGTCCTGCACCTCGCTTTTGGGGCGTTTTTCCTTGTCCATTTTTTCCCAATCTCCATCCTCCGGTATATCATCCTTTGGGAAGGGTTGATAGTACGGACCCTCCAGTTTTTGCGACAAAATCAAAGCGCCGTCCGAGACCTCGAGTTTTTCGCCCTTGAATTGCCCCTTGCCAAAAAATGCCGAAGCCAATCGAACCGCCTGCAGAATCGTCTCGCCCTTGCGAAAGCTGAACAGTGTATAATTGTCCGCCAAAATCGTGGCGCTGATATCTTTTCGGCGAACTCGCGCCAGGTTGGAATAGGAAAAATACTTTTTATAGTTCGTGGGCAGCGGCGCGGCTTGCGGCACGTCCGCACCGAGTTGGTCATCCTCAAGAAAATACATCAGTTTTGAGGTGAGGTGTTGCGGCTGCTGTTCGATCCATTGAGCCA
>CAYSNA010000328.1:1518-6350 GCA_964432185.1 uncultured Cytophagia bacterium | reverse complement strand
AATATTGCCAACGAGGACGAAATAAAAATCGCTCGCATCGGCAAAACGATCCTTGTAAAAATTATAGGCGGTCTCAAGATTTATTTTGTCCACTTCGTCCAGTTTCCACGGCATGCGGCGCGGGTGATACTGGTATAAAATGGCTGTCACCGAATCGCTAAAAACAACCTCCGGCATGGCGCTGCGATTTTCCAGCGATCCTTTCACGCGCGCTTTATAGGACTCGAACGCCTGCTCGTCCTTTCGCGGCGCCGTGAAGGACAAATAGACGAGCTGAAAAAATGTTTCGACATCTTGCGGCGAACAATTTCCGCGGATCAGCTCCATTTCTTCTGCAACACTGGAGGAGACGCGGGCAATTTTGCCGGTGAGTTTTTTGTCCAGCGTAATCTGATCGAAATTACCCCAACCACTATTGTTGATGATAGCAGATGCCGCACGAACGGAGAGAAAATCTTCATCCGCCGCGTTTGATGTGCCGCCCCAACGCGCGCCCTGAAATTGTATCTCATCATTTTTAAAATCTGTTGATTTTAGCATGACGCGAACGCCATTCGACAGGGTCCATTCGGTGACACCCAGCGATTCAATTTGTCGTTCTTTGACAATTTGCCCCGGTTCCGGCGGATTGGCGACCAGAGGCTCGTCGGAGACCTTGTCTTCATAAGCTTGCAACTCTTTCGCCTCTGCCGCTTTGAAAATTGCAGCGAGATCAGCCTCGGTAGGAATGGCAAGTCCGTCTTTTTCCGGCGCCATAACAATGACGACATTGTTGCCGTCGGTCAAAAATTCATCAACCAGACCATTGATCTCTTCAATTTTGATTCCGGGTATGAGCGTTTGTGCATAGTTATATTCGTTTTCAATGCCGGGAATTGCTTCCTCTTGCAGCACATGATTGATGTACTCGCTGGCATACCGACGAGACTCGGTTTTATCGCGCTCATTGTAGGCCTGCTCATAACTTCGCAACATCGCTGTTTTCGCGCGCTCCAATTCGGATTCAACAAAGCCAAACTTTTTCACACGAAACGCTTCCGTCAGCACAGCATCGAGACCGCGCTCAATGCCATCTTCCTTGACCGCCGCGCCGAGGAAATAGGTGTCTTTCGTCCGGATGAGTCGGCCTGCAGAAGATTGCGCTGCGAGAAACGGAGGATCAGCCTGCTGACGCAATTCATCGAGACGATTGTTGAGCATAAGATTGTAAAGTTGTTCGGCGAGTGACTGGAGATAATCGCCTATCGTTTTATCGATTTTTACATCGCGCTTGTAGTAAATCACAACCTGCGTGTAGGATGCCTCCGGATCAGTGGAAATGGCGAATAGAGGCTCGTCATGATCCGGCACATCAAAATATTGTCGCTCACGCGGACTCTCAACTTTTGGAATAGTGGCAAAATGTTTTTCGATCAGGCCTTTGACATAATCCGGATCAAAATCACCCACGGCGATAACGGACATTAGATCGGGGCGATACCAGTCTTTGTAAAATCGCCGTACCGGTTCATTGTTGTCACTCTCAAGCACTTCAAGTTCACCGATAGGCAACCGCACAGCATATTGTGAATCGGTGAACAGAATGGGCAGCCACTCATCGCGCATGCGTTGCGAGGCGCCGCGTCCAAGCCGTTGTTCCTCGATGACGACGCCGCGCTCTTTATTAATTTCCTCTTCGTCATAAGTCACCTGATGCGCCCAATCCTCAAGCACCTGAAAGCCTTTTTCAAATTGCTCCAGACTATCCGTCGGCAATTGCAGCATGTAAACGACTTCATCAAAACTGGTGTAGGCGTTTATTTCCGGGCCGAATTGCATGCCGATGGATTCCAGGTAATTGATCAAATCCATTTTGGGGAAATTTTTCGTGCCGTTAAATGCCATATGCTCACCAAGGTGCGCCAGACCCTGCTGGTCATCATCTTCAAGGATTGAGCCGGCGTTTATGGTTAGCCGAACCTCCGCCCGGTTCTCCGGCTTTTCATTGACACGAATGATGTATCTGAGGCCATTATCAAATTGACCGGTGAACACATTCGGATCAATAGGCAGTTGTTGTGACAGATCCATATCCTGCGCGGACGCAGAGAATATAAATCCAAAAAGAAAAAGTGCTACGACCAAAAGGCGCCTCTTGTCACGAAGCATGTCGCCCTCCTGTAATTAAGTAAAAAATTAGGTGCAGAGCCTCATAATGGTGTTCTGCGTGAGTTCTCATGTGGGTAATTAAAATTCTTACGAGCATAGCGTTTTACTGTTTCGCTTAACACATTTTTACATTTATTTATTCTTTCGAAATAATTTTTTCTTGACATTCTACGCCTGTTAACGTATCTTTACTACAACAATAGTAGTGATAGCCGTTAAATAGGAGAATACCTATGAGCATAGCAAAGTTGACACAGGTCGAGTGGGAAATTATGGAAGCTATCTGGGATAGTGGTGGCTCACCATCTGTTCGCGAAGTTTTGGACCAGCTATACCAGAACGGAGAAAAAGCCTATACCACAGTGCAGACCATCATGAACAATTTGGTCAAGAAAGAATTGCTGGTAGCGAAAAAAATCGGTTTGGTTAACTTTTATGCGCCGACGAAAACGCGCGTCGAAATGGTCGAGCGCGAAACGTCGAACCTCATTTCGCGTATCTTTCATGGCTCTGTTCCAGCCCTAGCAAACTTTCTCATCGATTCTGATAGTCTAACGCTTGAAGAAATAGCCAAAATCAAAAAAGCCATCAGCCAAAAGGAAAAAGATTTAAAGGGGAAATAACATGATCTCGCTATTAAATTCCACGGCGGATTTTTGGTTTCAATACTTTGGCCTCAAGGTCATTCAGGACACCATTTTCCTGACGCTGATCTTTCTCGCATTATCCTTTTTAAAAAACGCCTCAGCCCAGGCAAAATATATGCTTTGTCTTTTAGGTTTGCTCAAATCGCTTCTACCGCCTTTTGTGCCTTTTCAGGTTGGCGCGGGCGCTGGTGCGCTGCTGCCGACAATCCCGGGCAGCGCTGCCACGCAAACATCCGCACTACCCGTAGCGTCGGTACCGCCAGTTATCCAACTTTCGCCTGTGGCAATCGTTTTTACAATTTGGTTGTCGGTGATGCTGATATACATCACCATTTTTATCCTGGTGAACCTGATGCAGAAACGGCAACTTAAAACGGCTCGTCATCTGGACGGCCAACCGCTGCCACACAACATTTTGTTAAAACAAATGGAAAAACTCGCGACCCCGCAAAGCTTCCTGTTCTCCAAACAAATTGTGCTTCCCTCCTACTGGCACAAATTGCCGGAAGAGTGTCAGCATGTGATGCTGCAACACGAAATCGCGCATATTAAACGGCGCGATGGATTTGTGCAGATTTTACAAACCCTTGCCCAGGCCATTTTCTTCTTTCACCCGATGGTCTGGCTGTTGAATGAACGTATCAATGAATATCGCGAAATGGCGTGTGACGACACGGCCATTGAAACGAGTCAGCTTTCCCCATTGGCATACTCCAGGTACCTGGTTCACATTGCCGAAAAAATGGTGCAGCCGGTCTGGCCGTTTTCCTCGGCGTCTGCTCTGATCAAGCAGAAAAATAAATTACTCAACCGTGTGAACTATCAAATCAAGGAGACTACAATGAAACGAAAATCCGCAGTACTCATCATCGTTTTACTGGTTGTGATGATGGCGCCATTGTCCTGGTATTGTTCAAAGGACAAAGGTTTGAGTTTGGACAAGGAGGAACCGGCGTCCACATCGAATGTGCCGCAATTTGTCGCGTACGATGAACCGCCCATACCGCAAGGTGGTTTTGCGGCTATACAGAGCAATCTCAAATATCCGGAACGCGCCAGACAGGTCGGCATGCAGGGACGTGTGTATTTGAATGTGCTCATCGATTCCACCGGGCAGGTTGTGGAAACGCGCACACTCAAAGCGCCGGGAATGGAACGAGACCTCGAAGTGCATCCTCAGGAAAACCGCGAAATTGCCCTTCCCTACGTCGATGATGAAGCGGCGCAGGAGATGGTTCAGGCGGCAAAAGACGCCATTCGCGCCACACAATGGACGCCGGCCAAACAAGGAGGCCGAGCTCTGAGCGTATGGGTCGGCATTCCGGTTGTGTTCAAGTTGTCGGATAAAGAAGGCAATTCGGAAGGATCCTCCAATTACGAAGGGACGCCTGGGCCCCAAAATGGATTAGAAGAGCTTTTTGCCAGGTTCGGAAATCCACAGGTCATTATGGAAAAATACAAGGACTTTAAGCCAACGCCGGATAACCCGAAAAGACCATTTTCTTTTGCCACGATCTTTTGCCACATCGATGAAAACGGTAATTGTTTTGAAGCGGAGATAAGGGAGCAAGACGTTGATGAGTCCATTTCATGCGGAGAAGATATCATTCCTGCTCTGAAAGAGATAAAGTGGAATGTCGTCAAAAAGAACGGCGCGCCGATTAAATACTGGCATACGCTGCAACACGTTTGCGAAAACGCAGAATAGTCACCACACCTGAACTCTAAATCTGAGATCGGACATCGCCAATCTTTAATCCGAGATCACCGGATTTACGATTGGAGATTCGTGATTGATGATCTCAGATGCTCCCTGTTTTCTAAAATTCATTATAACACCTTTCTGCTTTTTCACTGCGTCATCTTGTAAAATCAGAACGAAAAAATGATACGTACGCATAGGCCAACATTTTGTGTAATGACTAAAAGGACCGCAGTGTAGCAGTGCGCTGCACTAAAAAAGTTGTCGAGGCAAATGATAATCCGGAGATCGTCGACTTTGCGCGGACGCGAGTAACTGAACTCAAGGAGGAAATT
>CAYSNA010000328.1:0-1508 GCA_964432185.1 uncultured Cytophagia bacterium | reverse complement strand
GACCATTGCATCAAAACTGATGGACTTCCCTCTTTTCTTTGGCATGGGACCCCCTTTTGTTAAATACCCGTGGCAGCCATCCCCCAACCCGGCATATCGTCAGCGGCATCCAACCACAGGAAATTCATTTTCAAAATTAGCATGCATGCGCATGTTATACACTCCGCGATCGAGAAACAACAAGTTTGTGCCCGTTCGTATCCCTCTGAAAAAGTGTGGCGTTATGCGAACATTTTTCGTGACTTGTCACATAGACGCCACAATTTAACATAAATCCGGCCCATTTTCCCCCTTTCCCTTCAAAATTTATCATTTGCCGTGCTTGTCGTCGATTTGTTTATTCGAACTATGGCACAATGTTGGCTTTTGGTGCTGTAGATTTTTTTGTGAACAACGATCATTTTAATTGACTTTGAGGATCAATATGTCTAATGTAAACGCGTGGGAGACAAACTGTGATAACAGGCATTCAAGATCAGGCATCTATTTTGAGGAGAATCACATGTTTGCAATGAGAGTATGGACGTACAGCGGACACATGGTTTCGGATATTTACCAGGATTTATTCACCGTTCCCTCGGTTTTGGTCATTCATGAATACCGACACCACTACGAAGCCACATTTATGTTTTTCTTTCAAAATCAGTGGATCACACTAAACGACCAGGTGGTCAAGGTCGGATCAAGAACGTACTATGGTTATACAAAGGATTCGCGCGGCTATGATATTGACTGGCGATTTCAGATTTCGGGCGACGAAATCAATGGCTCGTATAATATGGATTTTGATCGTGGCGTGTTGCAGTTGAATCTTGTATCGCTGCAAAAGAGCGAAGCGAAACGTTCGGATGTGATCAAGACGGCCCTGTCCATGTAATGAATTGACCGTCTCTTCTGCAAGGCTTCAAAAAATATTTCCTTGCCAACCATAGCGGTTGAGCATCCTCTTCACCGCGTCCGCTTGTCCCATCAAAACTGTTCACAGTGCACTCTGTTGTTAGAGATTTGATCAATCGTTGCGGTTCGCTGCAGTGTCTCTCCAAAATCGTCTTTAAGAATGACAATAAATTTTGTATTGTGGGGATTCTTCGTTTCTGAGCAGGAAAATGAAGTGAGGATTAAAATCAGAACAAAAGCGGATCTCGTACTCTCACTCCCCTCTCCCGCCAAAGTATAATTCACGATAATGTTAGCCACGGATTCAAGATGATGGACACGGAGTTGACATCGCTGTTCTTGTGTCATTCATCTTAAATCCGCGATCGAGTTTTCTAACGCTACGCCACACTCTCCCGCACCAGCGACACCACCCTGCCCTGGATGGACCATTCGCTGTCGGGATGAATATCCTTGTATTGAGGATTTTCGGCTTTGAGGTAGCGGCGGCCGTCTTTGGCAGCAAGGCGTTTGACCGTCGCCTTGTCCTCCAGGAGCGCCACTACAACGTCGCCGACATTGGCAGAATTTTGTGAGTGAACCACGACCAAGTCTTTATCTAAAATGCCGAC
>CAYSNA010000327.1:216-6353 GCA_964432185.1 uncultured Cytophagia bacterium | reverse complement strand
CCAATAGTCATAGCCACTGTATACGTGCTCTAAAATAGTCACCGTATCCGGCGTATCAACGAATTCAATAGCGCCTTTCAATGGCTCTTCACCCGGGTCAGGCGGTGGATCATCGATCACCCCCGGATCATCATCCGGCGGCAAATCACCACTACAAAGCCAGGAAATCGCATCTTCAGCCGATCCATCTTGCCACGCAAAATTCCCGAAATACTCATCGGCCTGCTGCGCCGTTATTACAGCATCGGCATAGCTCCGTTGAATAAACTCATCCCTAAAAAACAATGGCGCATGCGCCAAAGCCACATCGAATTTCTCTGTTGCCCCGTTTATATCAAATGGATGCACAACCCTACCAAACCTATATGCCAACGAAACAGGCACGGTTTCAACACCTGTAGCGCCCCAGGCTATGACAGCAGCAGCGCCGCCGTTATTCGATGCCGTCACAAACCAGGTGGCCATACCGTCCAACGGCCCGAGCGTAGCGCGGTAATAATACATCCTGATTTTCAATCGCCAGGAAGACTGCCCCGTAGTTGTGTTATAAATCCGATAAATAGTGCTACTCTCTTGCTCGGGATGTAGCTCGACCGACATCTTGGCAGAATCAGACTCCGGCAAATCAGGATCAGGATCAGGCTCGCCCTCGGCAGCAGGCAAAAACCCGCAAACCGTAACTGCATCGAACCCTGAGCCGGACTGCACTGACAGCTCCGCGTCAATCAAATGGTCGGCGTCCGTGAGCGTAAGTAACGCACTCCCAGAAATAGCAAACGTCCTAACAGTGAATGCCCCATTCAACGCTGGAATGATCTCAGCGCCACATATCTCGGCCAAGCGCGTTAAAATCGTGATTTTAGAAGCGTTATTGAACGAAAGCAGCCCTGGGATAATCGAAAAATTCACTGCCGACCATGTGACATCACCAAGCCAACCGGCTACCGCCGCCGCCGTAGTCTCGGCTTGCCACGGGTTAGCGCTTGCCTCGCTATCCGAATACGTCGGAGAATAGGGCGCGCCAAACAGCGCGTGTTCCGACCGCCCCCAAATCTCGATCCGATGCGAGCCAAAATTGCTCTTTTCTTGTTTTTCCTCCAGTAAGAACGCCTGGCCGTCAATCACTACCCGTAACGTCCCATAACCACTCAATGGATTCGTCGCCGCCGACATCGCCGCCGACCCCAAAAATGACGCCCTGAAATCGAAGCTCAATCCGCTCCCAGACACAGCAATATCGATACATTGTCCAGTATGATCAACACCATCTATTGTAATCACGTTAAACCTCACCCCCCGTCCCCCTCTCCTTAGCAGGAGAGGGGGTGTCGTTACCTCGTCGCTTGGCTTTAGCCATCATTTTATCTTTCATTTTCCTATTTAAATATATGTTAAATGTTTGAGCGCGACACCCCCTCTCCTGCTAAGGAGAGGGGGCAGGGGGGTGAGGTCATCCAAGCCCCGCCTGCCGTTCCCGCCGAATAGCAGTCTCAAACTCACGCATAGTATCCCGGTTCACCTGCACACGATAATCACGACCACCGAGTTGCAAAGTCAAAGTCCCCAAATCATTTTGTTTTACCTGATACTGCGGCGCACTAATATCACCGCGGCTATCACCGCCGCCGCTGCCCAAAAAGCCGCCACCATTCGCCCGCATTCTAATTGCTGCTTTATCAGCCAGGCCGCTGCTTATTTCGACGTTAATTTTGCTGATAAAATCACGAATCGAAGCTCCCGCATCTTCCAACGCTTCCTGATAGGCAAATTTAATCTCGACTTCCGGCAACAAGCCGGACACATCACCGGAGAACCCTTTCAGCATTTCTTCGACCGCTTCGATTTTCTCGCTAATCGGTAATACCGCCGACCCACTTCCAGTAAAATCAACATTCAGCCGTGGCCGCACCCCATTGATCGTTTGCTTGAGCGCCATCATTTGTTGCTCTGCCGCCGACAATTTCCCAAAAAAGATATTGAAGCTCTCGACGGCGCTCGCCGCTGTCGCCTGCGCCGTTGATTTAACGCCGCCCAGCGCCTTTGCCACCGCTTCACCGATTTTATTGGCCAACAACTGTATTTTATCGACCGTACCGCCGATCAAGTCACCAACCTCGGCCTGCATGTTTTTTGCCTCGGTCGCAATCGCCCCGAAATTCTCTTGTGCAGCGCCCGCAGTATCCTCTACTAGGCCAATCGCAATTTTTGTATTTTCGCCCAGGTCTTTAATTACCGTGCCATTCTCATCCTTGATTTCCCGCCCCAAATCCTTGGCAATATCCATCGCATTATTGAATAGCTCTTCCGCTTGTTCGATATTCCCGGCAGTCGTGGCAGCCACCGCCGCCGCGTAAGTCTCTTCATACTCCAATCGTTGATCTTGCCATACTTCCATATCTGTCATGGTTTCGCGCTTCAGGTCGCGGATAATTTCCCCGCTCTTAGCCGTGATGTCCTCGATCATTCCCGTGATTTCAAGGACCTTCTCGCCATAGTCCTCCCAATCTTGCTTTAATTGCTCCAGTGTCTTTTCAGCCGCTTGATAAACAGAATCATAAGTATCAACAACAGCGTCGGCAATCGCTTGCCCACTCTCGATATTCCCCGCCCGAAACTCCGAATTCATTTGCTCGACTTTTTGAATCAAGCCCTCGACCGCTTCCGAAGCCTCGCCAAACGCATCACGGGCAGATTGCGCCGAGTCCGCAAAGCCGTCGCCGGTATCGCTAAAACTATCACTAAGCGCCAACAAATCATTGGTTATCGCTTGGATTTCTTCCCCAGCCTCACTCCAAGCCTCGACAGTCTCCAATACCGCGTCAGCATATTCCTCGATACTCATTGCACTGGCGTCAATCTTGATCCCCAATTGCGCCGCAGTAGCCGAAGCCGCATCGAATTGCCCCTTCAAAGCTTCCAACTGGCTCAACAGCTCATGATTTTGTTCAAAAATCTGTTGTCCCCAAAGCGTACCCGCCGAATTTTGGATATTCTCTTGCACAAGTCCAATCTGTTGGTTCAAATCCGCGAGCGATTCTTGAGCCTGCCCCATATCAACGCGCAGCACCATTGGCTGGTTGAACGCATCCGCCAAAATCCGCACGCTCTCATTAGATAGCTCGAGCTGGTCTCTCAGGCCGCGCAAAGCTTCGATCTCTTCCGCTGCTGAATCAACAACTTCCTGCGCCGCATCATTGACCGCCTTGATATATTCGGCCTTTTTATTGATCAATTCAGTCTCAGCCGCCGATTTTTCAGCAACCGCTTCTTTATAATTATCGGTCCCCAGTCCTTCGGCAATAATCACCGCGGCGATCACCCTATTAGCCTCCGCAATCCGCGATTCCGCCAACTGCACCGCAATCTCAGCCTTTTTAACTGCTGCTTCCTGCGCCGTTAACACGCCTTCAGCTTCAGCCAAAGCAATTTCAGCCAATGCCCTATTAGACGACTCTACCCGCTTGCGGTTTTCCTCATCTGCTAACGCAATAATCTTTTCGGTAATCTCTTTCGCCGACTGATAATGAGCGTCCTCTACGTCCGCCTTGAATTGCGCCAAAACCTTCGCCTTTTCCGCTCGGCCTTGCGCCAACTGAACTTCCAATTGCATTATCTGGTCGTTGATTTTTTCAATATCCTTGACACGTTTCTCATCCTCTTCTGTCAGTAACTCATTATTCTGCTCGGCCTTCACAGCCCTTTCAGCGTACATCCATGTCAATTCATTCATCAATTCACGCTGCGCCGCCATCTCGCTTTCAATACCCTTTAACGATATGTCGATCCGCTGCGATTCAAGATTCTTAGCCTTTTCAAGCTGTTCTACATAAAATTTCCCCAAATCGTCCACATATGCCGACTGATACCCCAGCATTACCGCCAAGCTACCATTTAAAATTTCCCGTTTTTTAGCCTCGGCAATATAACTGGCCTCGATTTCACGCGCTGCTGCCATTTCGACATTGGCTAATTGTTGATCTATCGCAGCTTTGCGCGCCGTTGTCTCACTCTGCAAAGATTTAAGTCTCGCCTCGACTGATTTTTCATGCGCCTTTTGAACCTCCGCTTCGATCTCCGCAGCTCTTGCCGCCACCGCTTGAGCGGCCTTTTCTGCCGCCATTTCAGCTTCTTTGGCCTCGCGGTGCTGTTTTTGCCATTCCTCTAAGAATTTTCGTTTTTCAGCCCATGTTTTCCGATCCTCGGCAGTTATTTCGTCGTTCTTCCCGCGCAATTTATCAAGCCAGCCAATTAACGATTGTATCCCTTCAGCAACATTTGGAATTTGATTGATCAATGTCCCAATTTCCCATCCTATAAACGCTGCTGCGCCTATACCGCCAACTATTTTCAATGTAGAGCCAAACCTCTCCATTATTCCCATTGCGGTGATCATACTAGACAGCAATATATTAGGCAGGCCAGGAATCGACAAAATACTCGCGCCAAAATCACCAACAACGCTGATAGCCGCACCAACAGCAATTTTCAATGCGCCAAAAGACAACGCTAAAGACCCTAAGACAGCAATCCCGCCACTCAACATTGGGAATTGCTCAACAATCTTGGCAACCCCAGCAATAATCTTGCCCAAAACAACTACCGTTGTCTTGACCGCCGGTAAGAAGATCGTCCCCAGGTTGATCGCCGCCACCTTAATGGCGTTCACCATCAACTGCCACTGCGCCTCGGTCGTTTTCATGCGGGCATCGAATTCCTTCTGCGTTGCCCCTAAAACCTTGGTTTTATCATTAATCAGCCCCAGAGCCTTATCGTAATTCTGAATTCCGCCCACAAGCCGAGCAATATCATCTTGATATTCTGCCCCGAATAGCTTTGTCAGCGTCTCGGCCTTTGTTTTTCCTTCCAGCCGTTCCAAACTGGCCAGGAATTCCCGTAGCGCCGCCTGCGGTTTATCGGCTATTCTTTGTGCCAAGTCATCGGCTTGATAACCCAATTTAGCCAAGCCTTCTTGGAATTTATCGGACTGCACACCGGCCGTCTGTAATTTACTCAATAAGGCATTGATTGAAGTCGCGGCGATCTCCGGTGGAGCGCCTAAAGCAATAAACGCATCCGCCAACGCTGCCGTCTCTTCCTTCGCCAAGCCAAACTGCTTAGCCATACCGCCAACACGCACCATTACATTGATAATATCGGCCTCACGCGCCGCTGTATTATTCCCCAATGTATTGATCGCGTCGGAAAGCTCTCTTGTTTGAGTCAGCGTCAGCCCGAAAACATTCTGCATTTTTGCAACCGCGTCACCGGCTTCTGCCGCCGACATGCCAAACGCCACGCCCATTTGCGCCGCGAGCTCGGTAAATTCCTGTAAATTCTCAATCGGGATTCCTAATTGCCCGCCAGCAGCCGCAATCTGCGCCAGTTCATTAACCGCCAGCGGAAGGCTGGTCATAGACATGTCTTTCAGGTTGGAGCTTAACGCCGCAATCTGGGTATCAGTCCCACCAACGACCTTAATGACATCCGCCATTGCCGCCTCGAACGCCATTGCCTCTTTGACCGCAAACCCAGCCCCAGCAACATTGGCCAGCGCCATCAAAGAAGCTTTGATTTTATCGACAGCCCCAGAAACGTTATCCCGTAAGGCAATAATTAATTGCAGCGTCCCCGATTCATTCATCTATTTACCCCACTTCGCGCCTTCGCGTCTTCGCGTGAGCATTTTTGGCACGCGAAGCCGCGAAGAACGCGAATCTTAGTGTGAAAAAAAAGGCGGGACAAGCCCGCCTCAAATCATTTTCTTCAAAAGCTCAGGATCAAATAAAGCCCCAAGCGCCAAGGTCATATCAACAATCGCCTGTTTCCGATGATCCGCCACATTATCGATGGCAATAATCGCAAAGCTTACTCCGTAGGTTGCTGCGGCTGCGTGGCCATTTGTAATGAGATACGATATAATTCGCCATATTCCTTTAGTAAGGTCGTAATCAGCGCCTTGCGCATCACCGTCACCACCTCGCTCAACTGGAGGTACTTTTCGATCACTGCCGCCCCTAATAAAAAATCGGCATATAACTCCCGCACCTTTTCGTATAGAATCCGAATTTCACTCGGCCCCAGTTCCAAAACATCCTTAACCTGGAAGTCGCTACAAGCCTTCAATATCTTATTTCCCA
>CAYSNA010000327.1:0-206 GCA_964432185.1 uncultured Cytophagia bacterium | reverse complement strand
GCCCCCTTTTTAAAAGTATCCTTGATCTCTTGCGCAAACTGAGCCGCCTGCGCCAAGTTCAATTCATTGATGCGGTAAGCCCTGCGCCCTTCGATTTCAACATTTATAACCTTTAACATTCCCCCTCCTTCTTCCCGAGTCCGTACAGTAGAGACGCAATGCATTGCGTCTCTACCAATGGAAGACGCAATGCATTGCGTCTCTAC
>CAYSNA010000326.1:0-6363 GCA_964432185.1 uncultured Cytophagia bacterium | reverse complement strand
GGAAATGTTTTACAACGCGCACCTGGCGCTCGATCGTGTACTTGGTACCATCAATACAGTTGTCCTCATTACCAGCTCATTAACCATGGCGCTGGCGATCCGCAGTTTGCAAATGGACAAAGCAAAGCAGGCGGCGCTTTTCCTTGCAACCACTCTATTTTTTGCCGCTGTGTTTTTGATCATCAAATATTTTGAATATGAACATAAAATTCATCTTGGGCAATTGCCGGGCAAGTTTTACACCTATACGGGTATTGAAGGCACGAATCCGCATATCTTTTTCAGTATATACTTTACCATGACCGGTCTGCATGGAATTCATATCATCGGTGGCATGATCGTCCTGACGACGATGCTTGTGAATACATTAAGAGGCAAATATTCCAGCGAGTATTACACGCCCGTCGAGCTGACAGGCCTCTATTGGCACCTTGTCGATCTCATCTGGATTTATCTTTTCCCACTCCTTTATTTAGTAGGGTAGATTATGAGCGCAGAACATAAAGAACATATTTTGCCATTAAAAACGTATCTTGGCGTGGCCGGTGCTTTAATGGTGCTGACGGCCATCACTGTTGGTATTTCGTACATTGATCTTGGCGGTTTCAATGTCCTGGTGGCTATTGGCGTCGCTACGATCAAGGTGAGCCTCGTGGCGTTATTTTTTATGCATTTGTTGTATGATAAAAAGATTAATCTTTTTGCGTTTTTAATTGGTGTTGTATTTGTCGCTGTTTTCATTATTTTAACGATGTTTGACACCATGCGCCGTTCTGATATTTATGGGATTCAGGGCGAGCCCATTCAAAAACAAGCGCCAATCTATAATTCCGAATCGGTCGATCAAAAGGAGAACAGCGCTGATTCACAACACTGACTAAGCTCACGTTTTGGAGAGGGAGAGTATTATGCGCCTTTATCAAAAGTTTGCGCTACTATCTGTTTTTGTCACCTACTTTTTGATTTTTATCGGCGGCCTGGTACGGGTCTCCGGCGCCGGCCTGGGCTGCCCGGATTGGCCCAAATGTTTCGGCCGCTGGATTCCGCCAACAAGCGTCCATCAACTTCCAGCAGATTTTGCCCCTGAAACATTCAACTTTACGCTCGCCTGGATCGAGTACATTAATCGTCTCATCGGCGTTTTGGTCGGATTCACAATTCTTATTACGGCGATATTGGCGATTATTTATTATCGTAAAAAACTCTCCGTGCTAATACCGTCTTTGCTCGCGGCGCTTTTAGTGGCTTATCAAGGCTGGCAAGGCGGCCGTGTGGTCGCTTCCGAGTTGGAGCCTATCGTCATTTCCGCCCACATGGTTATTGCTTTTATCATCATTAGCTTATTGATTTATGCCGCGTTAAAGGCTTTTTATCACGATAAAGAATCAGAGTCAGTCTCTTATCCAAAACACAGCTCAAAGATAATTGGCGGCTTGTGGCTGTTCACTATTGTGCAGGTCCTCATTGGCACACAAGTCCGTGGCGGCATTGAACATGCCGTACGAGAATATCCGCTGCTGTTTGGCAGCGAATTGCTGGCTAAAATTGGTCCCATCGATGAACTTCACATGGCGCTCGGCATTATACTCGCAATCGGTATCATTGTCTTTTCCTGGGGCATTTTGAAATCAGAAAGCTCATCATCCATTGTACGAACAGTGACGTTAGTGTTGATTTTTATATCGATCGGTCAAATTATTTTTGGCCATGTTTTAATTTTTATGAATTTGCCCGAGTTGGTTCAACTCCTGCACCTGTGGCTGTCCAGCTTGATGATTGGTGCTTTACTCGTCATTTTTGTTTGGATACGACAAAGCGGGAGGGTATCACATGTCCGATAAAACTTTTCCCAAGGTTCTGATAGGCGGAATTGCCTTTGCATTTATAGTATCATTGCTTGGCGCATTTGTGATCAGCGCGGCGAAAAAATCCGTTGCCGACTTGCCCGTTTATGGCACAAATCCACACTTTGAATTGACCGAACGTCAAGGTCAATTATTCAACTTCAAGGATATGGTCGGCACGCTGTGGTTAGTTGATTTCATTTTCACAAACTGCCAGGGAGCATGTCCGGTGATGAGCGGGCACATGGCCGATTTTTATAAATTGTACGCACACTCGGATAAAATCCGATTTCTTTCTATATCCGTAGATCCGGAACGTGATACGCTACCCGTGCTGCAAGAGTACGCCTTGTCGCAAGGGGTGGTTGATAATCGCTGGCTGTTCACGCGCGGAGAGATCAACTATGTGATCGAAATTTGTGAAAAGGGTTACATGTTGCCTGCAGAAAACTTGCCGATGGGACATTCGACAAAATTCATCCTCATTGATCATAAAGGCCAAATTCGCGGCTATTATGATGCATTGTACGATCCGGACATCGAACAATTAAAAATCCACATTAGAGAACTGGCGAGGGCGATGTAATGACAATTTTAATGCTTCCAACACTGAACGCGGCTCTCAACCTGTGCGCCTCAATGTTATTATTGTTCGGTTTTATCTCCATAAAAAGGAAACGGCGAGAAACACATAAAAAATTCATGATAGCCGCGCTCCTTGTATCGGCACTTTTTCTCACATCCTATCTTATTTACCATTACTTTGCCGGGTCAACGCCGTATCCCCATTTTGACTGGACAAGGCCGTTCTATTTCGCCATTCTTATCCCGCACATCATTTTGGCGGCTGTTCAGTTGCCGTTTATTTTAATCATGGTATGGCGAGCAATCAGAAAAGAGTTTGATAAACATAAAAAAATTGCCCGCTGGATCTGGCCGGTCTGGATGTTTGTCTCAATCAGCGGCGTGCTCGTCTACCTGATGCTCTATCATTTTTAATTAATTTTTAACGCTTTAGCTTGTGCTCTGTGCTTTTTTTTGTTATATTGATCGCCTTCAAGAAACCCAATAATCGAGGACGAAAGAATGGGCACAGCGACGAAGCACATATTTCTGCTGGTCGTGTTCTTTTATTTTGTATCTAATGTACTCTCTGCTGCTCCGCAAAATGGCATCCGGGCACGCGTTTCAGCCGATTCCGGTCGCTACTATGTCGAAGTCAATAATCTTCTACTTGATTTTGTCTTTGCCGGTTTTGGTTTGTACTCACCGGGCAAATATCCCATACTCACAGAAATCCCTTTGGAAAATGGTGAAAAAGTGCGCTTCGATCGCATCAAGGAAGTGACGTTTTCGGCGGAACGCGTTTATTGGAAAGAATTCGTCGAGCCGGAAAAACGTAAAGAATATGTCGATATTGATGAGAACGGTTATCGCCACTGGAGCGATATTGAGGTCAATGTCCACCTGGTTGATTGGGAAAATAAAGATCTGATGTCGCGGCTCACAAAACCGGAGCAGGCCGATATATTCATCCGCGGTGAAACAAGCCGCGGCGTTCTTGAGCTACAACTTGATGTTGAGAATGGCAAAAAAAGTCATATTGTTTTCATCCCAAATTTTGTGATGCAATGCACGAGTGATAAAACGCATTTATTCGTCAATTCAAATCATCAGTTCTGTCCCAAATGCGGTAATAAATTAACAAAGCTCACACGTGAAAGTTTGCAAAAAAATAATTTGAAAAAGTGATACAAGCAATCTGATATGGGCGCTATAACACTGCCACAAAAAGTTCGTCTCATTTCTGCGATGTGCTATAGCGATTCGACCGTCAAAGATTTGGCACTGGCACAATGTATCGAACATTTCGGCCCCATTGCTGATATGTCAGATAGTGTGGATTTCAGTTTCACTTCTTATTATGAAGAGGAGATGGGATCGAATCTGAAAAAAATTTATTTTTCGTTTGAACGGCTAATTGATCCGATTAATTTATCGGAAATAAAAATTTTCACGAACAATATTGAAGATGAATATGCTGAACACGACCACCGGCTCGTCAATATTGATCCGGGTTACATCGAAGCTGCCAAACTGATTCTGGCGACGACGAAAAATTTTAGTCATCGTGTTTACATCGGACAAGGCATCTACGGTGACGTTCAACTTTATTGGAAGGGTGGAGGTTTTAATTTTAATCCATGGACCTATCCCGATTATAAAACAGCTTATGTGAAATCATTTTTTGAAAAAATACGAATCAAATATTTCAACCAAATACGAGGAAATTGACCCGTGGGCGTGAGTTACAAGAGTTCAGGCGTCGATCTAGAGGTGGCTGAGGCCTCAACAAAAACGATTGCTGCCTTGGCCAAATCGACATTTAACGAACGAGTTCTAAATGACATTGGGCTTTTTGCCGGATTTTATGAGATTGATGTGAAGAAATATCCGAATCCGGTCATTGTCACAAGCATTGATGGCGTCGGCACCAAATTAAAAATTGCCTTTATGATGGACATCCACGATACAGTTGGCCAGGATTTGGTCAATCATTGTGTCAATGATATCATGACGTCTGGTGCTGATCCGCTGGCATTTACGGATTATATTGGTACTCTCGAATTAAAGGCTGAAAAAGTGGAAGCGCTCATTCGTGGCATGTCAAAAGCGTGCCGCGAAAACGACTGCGCCTTGATCGGCGGTGAATCGGCTGAAATGCCCGGTTTTTATTCACCCGGTGAGTATGATCTGGCGGGTTCAATAATTGGAATTTTGAACCGTGATGACATCATCGACGGCCGTAATATCCTGGCTGGAGATATCCTTATTGGCCTAAAATCTAACGGGCTACATACAAACGGCTACTCGCTGGCACGTAAAGTTATACTTGACATTCACAACATAAATATTAAAAAACACGTTGATGAACTTGGGATGAGCTGGGGAGAAACTCTGCTTAAAATCCACAAGAGCTATAAAAATACAATTCAAGCAGTGAGAAATACTCCCGGGCTCCACGGTATAAGCCACATAACTGGCGGCGGTATTGAAGGCAATACAAAACGTCTGTTATCTGAGGGATTGGGATTAACGATTGATTGGGATGCCTGGGAGCCGTTGCCGGAATTTCGATTAATTCAGCATCTTGGCGAAATTGAAGATAAAGAGATGCGTCGCGCTTTTAATCTTGGCATTGGGCTTGTTCTTGTCGTTTCACCAGATTCCGTTGACACCCTTTTAGCAGCCACAAAAACGGTTGGAGAAGAGCCAGTAATTTTGGGGCAGGTGGTTCAAAAGTGATTCATGAGAGCAATAAAATTAAAGTAGCGGTACTGGGCGCCGGTAGCTGGGGGATTGCCCTGGCGCATCATTGTTTTAAAATTGGCCACGATGTGAGTCTGTGGGAGTTTGACAAAGTCGCGGCTGAAAAACTGGCTTCCACCCGCACTCGGTCCGAAGTTCTGGCAAACATCTATCTCCCGGATGCAATTCATGTCTCAAATAATCTAGCTGAATCTGTTTATAATGCTGAGCTGGTGCTTCTCGTCGTTCCGTCGCATGTGGCACGGTCCGTTCTCAAGAGCTTGAATCAAGTCAATTTGTTTGATGGGACGGTCGTGGCAAATTGTGCAAAAGGTATTGAAATTGATACGTTAAATCGTATTTCAGAAATATTTCAACAGGAATTATCTCAACATGCTGCTTCACCTCGTTATGCGGTTTTGTCCGGTCCGAGCCATGCGGAAGAAGTTGCGCGGGAAATTCCAACGGCCGTTGTTACCGCCTCGCACGATGAACTGGTTGGCCGCTTTGTCCAGCAATCACTCAATTTGGTCAATTTCAGAATCTATCGCAGTCGTGATGTTGCCGGCGTCGAGCTCGGCGGTTCATTAAAAAATGTCATTGCTGTTGCCGCCGGAATATGTGATGGTGCCGGATTTGGAGATAATACAAAGGCAGCCCTGCAGCCCAGAGGATTAGCAGAAATGTCACGTCTCGGCAATCATCTGGGCGCCGATCCCCTGACATTTTCCGGCCTCTCCGGCATGGGCGATCTTATAGTGACGTGCATGAGCCGTCATAGCCGAAATCGTTATGTGGGTGAAGAAATCGGCAAAGGTCGAAGCCTGGACGATGTGCTGTGTTCAATGACGATGGTCGCCGAAGGTGTAAAAACCAGTCAGGCAGTTGTTAAGCTTGCTGAGCGCGAGGACGTTGAGATGCCAATCAGTTCTGAGGTCTATAAGGTGTTGTTCGAAAATAAAAATCCGATTGAAGCATTGCATGATCTTTTATCAAGGGAGGCCAAACCCGAGATTTGGTGATTCAAAATTTGATAAACGCATAAATCGATTCTTCTTCTAATATCTATAAATGAAATCTTGGAACTAGACGAAAGGTATTCAAACATGGCAGCGCAAATATATATTCAAGACATTGCAAAATTCGAAGGACAAGAGGTACGTATTCAGGGCTGGCTTTACAATAAAACAGGTAAAGGAAAACTTTTATT
>CAYSNA010000325.1:0-6393 GCA_964432185.1 uncultured Cytophagia bacterium | reverse complement strand
CCTTTGGGCAATTCCGACTCTATCTGAGGAATAGCTTTGGTGACATCGCGGCACACCTGCACGGTGTTGGCATCCGATTGGCGTTGTACCCAGAGCATCACCGCGGGATTGCCGTCGGCCCAAATTCGCTGCCGTTCTTCCTTAAAGCCATCAACAACAGTAGCGACATCTTTGATGCGAATATTGACGCCGTTCATCGCCAGAATGCTGGTGTTTTCAATCTCTTCGATGCTGGCATATTCGCCCGAGGTCTGTATTGAAAATTCTTGCCGTTCGTTTTCAATAAAACCGGCCGGCAATTGCAGATTGTTCATCTGCAGCGCTTGCGTCACCTGCTGAATGGACAAATTGTAGGCACGCAGGCGCAAAGGATCAACTTGAATTTGAATTTCACGCGCCATACCGCCGGAAGTCGCCGCCGAGGCGACGCCGGGGATACGCTCAAGGCGCGGCTCAATTTCATGTTCGGATATTTTTCGCAGCTCCGCCGGTCCGTGCACCTCGGATGTCACCGAATAATACATTACCGGCTGCATGGACACATCAAAGGCAAAGATGAGCGGGTCCGACACATCGTCCGGCAACACATCTGCGATCCATTGTAGAGCGTTTCGTATATCCGTTTCAGCCTGGTTCATATCCGCGCCCCACTCAAACTCGACGCTCACGAGCGAAATACCCTGCGCCGATTGCGAGGTCACTTTTTTGACGTTTTCAACGACCGATACGGTTTCTTCAAGCGGCCGCGTCACTACGGTTTCCATGTCAAACGGACCAACGCCGGTATATTGCGTGATCAAGGCGATCACCGGGAATTCAAGCTTGGGATATAAATCCAGTTTGAGGCGACCGAGCGAAAACAGGCCGAACCCGACCGCGATGAGGTAAATCATCGCAAAGGTAACGCCGCGTCTGACGGCTGTTTCTGTTATTTTCATAATTCATTTTCCTCATGAATGATCGATACGGCGACGCTGTCACGGAGATTGTTTTGACCTTCGATAATCAGAGAATCACCGACAGCAATGCCACCATTTACGGCGATTTTAGTATGATTGACGTAATTGACATCCAGCTCCCGCTGAACAGCTTTGCCGGATTCGACAACAAAGACCAGGTATTTTTTGACGACCTCATTTCGACCATCAATTCGATTTAACGAGGTATTCTCAATGGTGGCGAAACGGGGCACGGCAATGACATTTTCAAGAACATTGGTGATAACCGTCACATCGGCAAACATACCCGGTTTGAGCTCGTCCGACGGATTATCAACCATAACTTCGACAGAGGCCATTCGGGTCATTGGATCAAGAATTGGACTGATTTGAGTGACCTTGCCTTCAAACTCCTTATCCGGGTAACTTTTGACTTTGACTTTGGCCGTTTGGCCCAGCTTGATGTTGCCGAGGTCAATCTCTGTCACATCAAATTTAATTTTAACGCGATCTTTTTGCACGATCTCAACCAGCGGCACGCCCGGAGACGCCATATCGCCAACTTCCATGTAGCGTCTGCCGACGATGCCGTCGATCGGAGAGGTCACCGTCGCGTCGCTGTACGCGCTCCGGGCGCTTTTCAGTTGGGCTTCAGCCTGAACAACCTGCTCCTGAATGGCTTTGTACTGGGTTTCGATCGTTTCGTATTGTTGCTTGCTCATAGCGCCTTCTTTGAACAAACGCAGTGCGCGTTCAAACTCGACTTTCATATTGGCCTCTTGAGCTTTGATGGCATTTAATCCGGCTTCCGCTTGAAGCGATCCCTGCTCGATAGCGGTGGCAAAAATTTTCACTATCGGCTGGCCTTTTTTGACGACATCGCCGTCATCAACATAAAACTCGGCGATACGATCCGGAATTTTTGAAAATACTTTGACCGCCACTTCAGCCTGAATATCACCTTGATAGGTCAAAGATTGCACAACATTGTCCCGTTCTACGGTGGCCACGGTAACGGGAATTTTGGTTTGCTCTTCGGTTTCCGAGCTGGATTGGCTGCAGCCGATTAAAAGCGACAAGGCCACAAGAGTGATGAGTAAAACAACAAATTTTTTCATTTTCAACTCCTATCCATGAGATCAAATTTAGATAATTTCGTTTAATTGACCCGTCGCTTTGCGCAGAGCGTAACGCGCGAGTTGATATTCATACAGTGACGACAGATAGTTCAAGCGCGCGCTGGTCAATCCAAGCTGGGCGGTAAAGACATCCAACTGCGTGTTGCTGCCTTCGTCATACATCATCGTCGCCAGACGAAATGTTTCATCCGCCAGATCAACGTTTTCGCTCGCCGCTTCATATTTTTCCTTGGCTAAAAGAAAGGTGTTATACACAGCTTCAACTTCAGCAGCGACACCATCAGTGACCTGCTTTTCCGTGTCCTGCATAATTTTATAGTCAAGCTTTGCTTTATGATACTGTCGATTATTCTTCAAGCCGGTGAACAACGGAATAGACAAACTGACGGCCGATGAAAAACCTTTGCTCATTTCTCGTTGTCGAAAATCGAAATCGTTTCTCATGCCTAGGTAAGAGTAATCCGTTTGAAAAAACAACTTGGGCAGAAAGGCGCTGCGAGCGATGCCGATTCCTCGTCGCGTAATTGATTTTTGTTCCATCATTGCCAGCACTTCCGGACGTTTTTCCGCAGCGATGTCCTGAAAGTCCTGCAACGAAGACTGCGCAAATTCGTCCTCCTCAAAGACGAGCTCCCCGGACAGATCAATTTCAGTTTCCATGGGTAATCCGAGAACCACTTTGAGCCGTGTCAACGACAATTTGTAATTATTACGCGCGGAAATAGCATTGGGTCGATTATTGGCAACATCAACTTCAGCGCGCATTTTGTCAAATTTAGATGCAGAGCCGGCTTCAAACTTTTTGGTTACAGTTGAGAGATTTTTCTCGGATTGCGCCAGCGCTTCTTCCTGCACTTTGACAATTTCATGGGATACCAAACAGCCGTAAAAAGCACTGACAGTTTGGTAAACCAGGTCTTGTTTCGTGCTCTCCAAACCATGCTCTGCCGCCCGTTCCGCAGCTTGCGCCATTCTGATGCCGTTATAGCCGGCGCCGCCAAGAAAAAGCGGCTGGGTCAGTGTCGCGCCATAAACAGCGGTGTTCTCCAGTCCAAAAGACAAGCTTATATAATCGGGCATGGCCCCGGCATAAGCTGAAAAGATGGCATCGAGGTCAGGCGGCAAAACTCCTGGTTGCGGCTGCAACATAATTTTCATAAAGTTGGGTATGGTATTGGTTTGAATATCATACGCGTGCTGCAGGCTGGCCGTCGCGTTAATTTGTGGCATAATCGTCGAGTACGCTTCGCTGACGCTTGCTTTCGCCTTTTGCAATTCTTTTTCTCTCATTTGATAGGTTGGATTGTTCCTATACGCCAATTCCAAACTACCATCCAGGGTCAGCACCAGCTTGTCCTGTGCACTAACATATGAAAAGGAAAACAGGACGAGTAACCCTGCTATCCAATTTGTTTTTATTTTCATGCTGTCCTCCAAAATGAAAATTCCAATTTATTCGTTCAGTCCCTTGAAAAGAATTTCAATGATTTCTTCTGCCAATCGATCGGTGAGCACCTTTTTTTTCGATGCCAATTGAATCCAGATATAATGCTGCCACACGCCGCCAATAATTTGTGTTGCCAGTTCCGGCTTGGCGCTGGCGCCGAATTCACCGGATGCGATACCATCCTCGATGACCTTTTTAATCATATTGCCCTGGCGATGCAGTTTTTTATAAAACTTTTCCACAATGGCATTGTCGGAAAATGGTGTGACGATCGTCATGAAAAATTTCGAGAATTCCGGCGCGTCAATCGTCAGTTGAAAAAATGTTTTGGTCATCATAACCAGCTTGTTTTTCGCCGAGGCGTCTATGTTTACAATTCTCTCAAAGGATGAAATGACATACTGCATGCCGGTTTCGATCAATTCTTCATAGATGCCTTCCTTGCTGCCAAAGTAGTAATAGATCGTCGGTTTGGTAACGCCGGACTTTTCGGATATTTCTCGCATGGACACACCATTATAGCCTTTTTGGGCAAAAAGTTGAGCGGCGGTAGCAAATATTTTTTCCTTTGTTTCCGCGCTATTTTTTTCCTGAAGATGATGTGTCATTAAAGTCCTGCTTCCTGTTTCAATTTACTTACCGTTCGGTAGACAATTCGTAAAAACGCGAAAGATTCAATAAAGTTTCATGAATTTTCATTTTTACTTACCGTTCGGTAAATTTTTTGTATCGTCCGACCAGGATGGCGGTGTGCCCAGGTTCCAAGCCATTACGACAAGACCGTTCCTAGGTTTCACGCCCCGACCACTATTCTCACATCACACTAAATAAAATGATGTTGAAACACTTTATCGAAATGATCATCTAAACAAATATGTTTGATTAACTTTAGAATTTCTGTAAGTTTCTTTTTGCTGGATTGATAACATTGATTAAAGGATAGATTATGATTTTTCGCATCACCACACTGTTACTTGTCGTCATGCTCACCGCCGGTTTTGCTGATGTTCCCAAACCTGGCGTCGAAATGTCAGAGAGAACCAAAAAAGCGTTATCACATATTGCTCAAGATTACGGAACGGGTAACCTTGCGGATATTATGCGGGCGCGCAAAACGGCCAAAGAGAACTCGACCATGTCGACGGTTCAGAGCGCCGTGCAGCAGATGGCCGTTCCGCTTTTACTCGGTACCTATGCCAACTCTTCCGCCCGTTTTTCGGTGGGTGATTTCGACAAGCAAATTTTCACCGACAATCCAACCGGCACAATGGTTGATTATTATCGTGAAATCTCCTACACCCAGTTCGAATTGTCCGGCCAAACCTATGGCTGGTATAAAATGCCGCAATTGCAAAATTTTTATACGGCCAATGATGGTCTTGAAGGCGGCGGCGCTCGTTTCACGCTGGATCTGGTGAAAGCGGCGGATGCGGATGTCGATTTCAGCCAGTACGATTCGGACAACGACGGTTTCGTCGATGTCGTGATGATTGTGCACACCGGCGCCGGTGCGGAAACGGGGGCGAACAATATATGGTCGCATCGCTGGAGCTTGCAATCGGCCCGCAATTCGTATCCCAGCATCATGCCTCAGGGAGCCTACACCACGAACGATCCGCGCCCCGGCTATCCCGGCCAGTTTGTCAAAATAAATGATTATATCATTCAACCGGAACAAAGCGGAAGCGGCGGGCTCATCGAGATTGGCGTGTTTTGCCACGAGTTTGGCCATGCACTCGGCCTGCCGGATTTGTACGATACGGACTATTCCTCCTCCGGAATCGGGCGATGGGGCCTGATGAGCGGCGGCAGTTACGGCGGCGACGGTCGTCATTCGGAAACACCGGTCCACATGACCGCATGGAGCAAAGCCCAACTGGGCTGGGTGGTGCCCAGGGTCATCAACGAAGAGGCGACGCGCGTGGCGATTACCAGCTCGACCGAATTTAGCGATCAGGTCTATAAACTGTTGGTGAACGGCAAAGAGGGGCCGGAGTATTTCCTCATCGAAAATCGACAAAAGGTTGGCTTTGATAAGTATTTGCCCGAGGGCGGCCTGCTCATTTGGCACATTGACGACAAAGTGGCGAGGGGCTGGGGCGCCAACACCAATGAAAATCACAAGGGCGTTGATCTCGAAGCGGCTGATGGGCAACTCGATCTTGACAAGGGTCTGAACAGCGGCGATGCCGGCGATCCGTTTCCCGGTGCCACTAAAAACTATCTTTTTAACGGCAGCACCAATCCGAACAGCCAAACCTATTTGAATGAAGATAGCGGCGTTGCGCTGCAGATCGAAGACGTGATCGACGGGATTGTCACGGTCAACTTTTTGCTTGAGCCGGAGCTCGCCGTTACACCGACCGAGCGCTTTGTGGCCTACGATGCCGGAACAATCAATTTTAACATTAAAAATCTTGGCGGCGGTCAAATGAACTGGACAGCCTCCAGCTCCGATGACTGGCTTGTTCTGCAAAATCCCGCCGGCAGCAACCAGGCCGTTCTGACGGCCCTTGTTGCGGAAAACACAACGACCGACAGCCGCACGGGAACAATCACGGTCGTGATTGAAAAGAGCGAACAGCTTCTCACCGTCACCCAATCGGCTGCCGGTGAGTGGCGGGCCATCCTGTCCGTTACCGACAATGGCGGTGAAATGTCCAATCTGCATTTCGGCCAAAATTTCGCCGCAACGAGTGCTCTTGATGAAACACTCGGTGAAGCGGCGCTGCCCGATGTTCCGGTAAACGGCATTTTTGACGCCCGTTTTATATTGCCGGACAACAACACGGCCTCCACATATGATTTTCGTGCGTCGGGACAAGGTTATGCGGAGTGGCGAGTTTTTTTTCAGCCGGGTCCGTCCGGC
>CAYSNA010000324.1:0-6406 GCA_964432185.1 uncultured Cytophagia bacterium | reverse complement strand
TAGACTTTGCTGAAAAGACAACGCCCTTTAAGCATGCGCTCGTCCTCTCTGCATTTGCCGATCGCACGGACAACAACGCACAATTTTTTGTTGCGCGCGGCTTGAGCAGCGCGTCGCCTGAGGTTCGTTTGGCCGCTATACCGGCCTATGCGCAACAACATGGCGCGGACGCGTACGAGGAGATGCTGGCCGTTCTGCAACGCGGGCAAGCGAATGAGGTGGAGGCTGCCATTGACGCTTTGCTCTCATATGCCTCCGATAAACAGTTGCTGGATCGTCTGCAGGCCGATGTGCCATCGATGCCGCCGTTGGCCCAGGCGGCGGTCTTGCGCGCGTTTACCTCTCGTTTGGCCGTCGATAAAAAAGCAACGATTTTTGCCAGGGCTGAAGACGACAACAGTGACCTCCGCTTGGCAGCGCTGCAGGGCGTCGAGGCGATGGCCGACTCGGCGGATGTGCCGCGTCTTCTCACACTGCTGCACAAGGCGCAAAATGATTCCGACTGGCCGCTGCTGCAAAATGCTCTGGTCCGCGCGGCCAACAGCGCAAAACGTGTCGAAACGGCGCCGATTATAGACGCGTTCAAAACGATGGATGAGCCGCGTCAGGAGGTTCTTATTCACGTTTTGTCCCAGCTCGATTCGCGAGCCGCGCTGGAAAAAGTGATCGACATGGCCGTGGATCAAAAAGAGAATTTTCGCCCGGTGGCGACGAAAGCGTTGGCTTCGGGGCCGCAACCAGGTGTGATTCCCAAATTGCTCGACATTGCCAGGGAGACAAAAAACGAAGAAGCGAGAAAATTGGCTCTGCAAAAAGCAACCCGACTGGCACGCGATAGCTGGCGGCTGTCCAATGAGGAACGATTGTCCTACTGCCGCATGTTGGTCGATGCGGTTCCGACAACCGATGAAAAATTGCGCGTTATCGATATTGCCGCGCGCGAACAGAGCCTCGCCTCCCTTGAGTTTGTTGAGCCCTATCTGGAATTGGCCGATCTGCAACGCGGCGCCGCTCGCACGGCGGTGGATATTATCGTGCCGGATTCGGACGACCGCCCCGGATTGACGGACGCCAAAGCGGTGTCGATTCTCCTCAACGTGTTGGCCATTCCGACCGATACGGAAATCCGCGAACGCGCGCAATCTCATCTTCGCACGCTGGGTGTGTTGGGTGTTGATCCACAAACCGGCGAGGATCTGAATCAACCTCCTGCCGGATTTGTCGCCCTGTTCAACGGGCGTGATTTGTCCGGCTGGAAAGGACTGGCCGGAGAGGGCGGCAATCCGATCGCACGCGAAAAACTGTCACCGGAAGAATTGACAATTCAACAGGCCAAAGCGGATTCGATCATGCGCGCGCACTGGTCTGTTGAAAACGGTCTGCTCATTTTTGACGGGCATGGCAGTCACTTGTGCACTCAAAAAGAATATCGCAATTTTGAATTGCTGGTGGATTGGAAAATTGAACCGGGCGGCGACAGCGGCCTCTACCTGCGCGGTTCGCCGCAGGTGCAAATTTGGGATCCGGCGCAATTTCCGGAAGGTTCGGGCGGTCTGTATAACAATCAAATCGGTCCGAGCAAACCGTTGGTCACGGCGGACAATCCTGTTGGTCAGTGGAATACCTTCCGCATCCAGATGATCGATGATCGTGTGACGGTTTTTCTGAATGACAAACTGGTTGTCGATAATGTTGTGTTGGAAAACTATTGGGATCGGCAACAGCCCATTTTCCCAACCGGTCAAATCGAATTGCAGAGTCATGGCAGCAAACTCTATTTTCGCAACATTTTTCTGCGGGACATTTTCACGGCCGAGGACGGCTGGACGTCACTGTTTGACGGCGAATCGTTGAACGGCTGGCAAGGTGATGTTGACGGCTACACTGTGCAGAACGGCGCCATTGTCAGCAAGCCCGGCAGCGGCGGCAATATTTACACGGACAAGCAGTATCGCGATTTTGATTTTACCTTTGAATTCAAACTGGCGCCCGGCGCCAACAGCGGCCTCGGCATTCGCGCGCCGTTAAAAGGCGATGCCGCTTACGTGGGCATGGAACTGCAAATCCTCGATAACAACGCGTTACAGTATGCGGATTTGCATGAGTATCAATATCACGGTTCGGTGTATGGCGTCGTTCCTGCCAAACGCGGTTTTCAAAAGCCGATTGGCGAGTGGAACACCCAGTTTGTTTCCGCCAAAGGCAATCACATTAAGATTGAACTGAACGGCGTGACGATCCTGAATGCGGATATTGTAAAGGCCTCAAAACCACAAACGGTCGATCAAAGAAAACATCCCGGCCTGAAAAACAAAAAAGGCTATATCGGATTTCTCGGCCATCATGCGCACGTCGAATTTCGAAATATTAATATTCGAGAAAAATAAAGTGAGTTAATTGATGATGTATTTGCAAAAGATCGACAAGTCATTGCGAAGAGCGAAGCGACGAAGCAATCTCATACAAACAATCTGCTAGCTGAGACGGGAGAAGTAATAACTTGCCTCGACTTTTTGCGAAATCATCATTGATAGGAAATGGACTATTATGAAGAAAGCAGCACTTGTTACCGGCGCGGCTCGCGGCATTGGCCGCGGCATTGCCGAAGGATTGGCAAAAGATGGATTTCACATCGGACTCGTTTATGTTTCCGCGGATGCGGCCGCCGAGGAGGCGGTTCTATCGTGCCGGGAACATGGCGTCAAGGCGGTGGCGATCAAGGCGGATATCAGTCAACCGCTCGATCGAAAACGCATCATCGATGTTATGAACGCGGAATTCGGCCGGATTGATGTGTTGGTCAACAACGCCGGCGTCGCGCCAAAAGTTCGCATGGATTTGCTCCAGGCCACCGAAGAGAGCTACGACTGGGTGATGGATGTCAACCTCAAAGGCCCGTATTTTCTCACCCAGCTTGTCGCCAACTGGATGATCGATCTTAAAAATGCCGATGCCAGCATCGCGCCGAAAATTATCAATATCTCTTCCATTTCCGCATACACCTCCTCACCGGCGCGCGGCGAATACTGTTTGTCCAAAGCGGCCATGAGCATGATGACGCAGCTTTATGCCGATCGTCTGTCCGAGTTCGGCATTTCCGTGTACGAAATTCGCCCCGGCATCATCAAAACCGATATGACATCAACGGTGATCGAGAAATATGATAAATTGATTCTGCAGGAGGGATTGACGCCCATCCGCCGCTGGGGTACGCCGGAGGATATTGCCAAAGCGGTTTCCGCCATTGCGCTGGGCTATTTGCCGTTTTCCACCGGCGAGGTGATCAATGTGGATGGCGGATTTCACATGAAAAGATTATAAGCTGAGGATGACCCTCCGCGCCAACGCCTCCCCGTCCCGGGTACCGAATACTATATCTATATCCAAATCTGGATCCGGGACGGAACAGCCCACGCAGCCCGGCTTTGAGAACACCGGACATCGTATCATTTTTGATCTCGACTTTATCACGCACATCCCCGTCCAAGACGCACGAAAATTGATTTGACAAAATAGACAATTAATTGTATTTTGTTTTGTCTTGAAAAACAAATACTTCGAATCCTCTTGCCGAATTCTCTGCGTGGTTGTCCCGCGTGTTTTTTTGAATTCAATCATATTTGATCATAAAGGAGTGCAAAATGAGTGAACAAGAGCAAAAATATTTTCACGGTCATGGTTTGAACCGGCGAGCTTTTGTAAAGACTATGGGAGCTGCTGTTGCCGGCGGCGCTTTTTTATCAGCCTGCAGCAAAGATGATCCAACTGGTCCAGGCGAAGATGATCCCAATATTCCGGATTTGCCCGCATCGTCCCAGGTGGCGGTGAGCGAGATAAAAATGTATGATTTCAATACCTTAAAAAACAAGATGACTGAAATGATGGATGTCTTGGGTGGCTTTGGCGATCTGATCAAAAGCGGCGATACGGTGGGTATGAAAATCAACCTGACTGGCGGCACGGGCAGCGCCGAACAGTGGCAGCGCCAGACCGGCGTCAGCCCGCTCGAATCGTACTGGACGCATCCGCTGATCGTGCAAGCGATCGGCCAGTTGGCCATTGACGCCGGCGCCGGCCGTATCGTTATTATGGAAAGTTATTACGACTGGGAATCCGTGGCGCGCTATGGTTTCAAAACCGTTGCGGACAAACTGGGTGCGGAAATTCTGCAGATCAATTTATCGGCGCCCTATAGCGGCTTTACCAAACGCAGCACCGGTTCGCGCGGCATCATTTATGACAATCTGTACCAAAATGGCATTTTTGATGAACTGGACTGTTTCATCTCACTGCCAAAAGCCAAACAGCACGTCTCCGCCGGCGTCACCCACGCCATGAAAAATCTCGTCGGCACGCTGCCGGCATCACAATATGGTTTGAATGGATCAAGCACGCGTCAGGCTATTCACAATCATAATGATAAATTGGATAAAAATCCGAACAGCAATCTGGCTCGCGTCGTTTTGGATATCAACTCGGCCAACAAAATTCATCTGGCCGTCAACGATGCCATCAAAACTACGATCGGCGGTGAAGGCCCGTGGTGCAGCACCATGAAAAATCGAGTGTTCAACAAATTGATCATCAGCAAGGACGTTGTGGCTGCCGATGCCATTTCGACGCAAGTAATTGGCTTTGATCCCAATGCGGCCGACTATACGGATACCTTTGCTCTGCCGAGCACGCCATGTATTAACTATTTACGCGAGGCGCAAAAGATAAAATTGGGCAACAGTGATCTGGCTAAAATTGAAGTTGTCAACGTCTAAAAATAGAGTCGATCCGGTCAGGGTGCTGCGCTCTGGCCGGAGCCTGACATAGATTTTGTCGCCACATAAAATTGGAGAGTCGAATGAGATTTGCTATTATACTTTTAATTTCTGTTTTTTTACCTGCCGCTGTTTTTGCTCAGAGCGCCGATGCCAAAATTGAATCCGTTGCCGATCACAACGGCTGGGGATGGCAGTCCGTTGTCATGTCAAATGGCCTCATCACCGTGGCGACCATGCCGGATATTGGCGCCCGCATCATGCAGTACGATCTTGGCAATCACTCTTCGATTTTTGTCAATCCCGGCATGATCGGCAAAGTTGAAACGCCGAACCAAAATGGGGCGTGGCTGAATTATGGCGGTTATAAAGTCTGGCCGGCGCCGCAGTCGCGCTGGAGCTGGATCCCGCCGGTGAACATCGGTGTGGGAAAATATTCGCATGAGGTGATTGACCAAACAGCCGATTCCGTATCCGTGTTTGTTCAAAGTGAAGCTGAAACGTGGACCAAGCACGCCATGCTGCCCGGCCTGGTGTGCGAACGGCGGGCGGTCGTTTACAAGGGCGCAAGCCGCGTCAAAGTGGAGCAGACCTTTGTCAATACCACATCAAAAGTCATGAACTGGAGCATCTGGGATGTGACGCAGGCGAAAGTGCAACACGGCAATGAAAGAGATTATGAGAATTTCTGGATTTACTTTCCCATTAAAACAGAAGGCAGTGTTTTCGGCGCAAAAGGCGTAAAAACGAGTGCTTCTTCTAACGCCTGGAAAGGTGAAGTCGCGCCAGGTGTTTACGGTGTGCAATTCCTTCCCGAAGGCAAAAAGATTTTTGCCGATTCCCCGGAGGGCTGGATCGCCTATGTCGACGAAAAAGAGGGGTATGCCTATCTGAAAGTTTTTGACATTTGGGAAGGGGCAGAATATCCTGATGACGGCGCGCGCAACGAGGTGTGGATTAACAATAATCCAGCCTATGTTGAAGTGGAAGTGGTCAGCCCCATTTGGGACATTGAGCCGAACGGCGGAAAAATCACTTTTGTGGAAGATTGGTATGCGGCCAAAATGTTTGGGCCGGTGTTGTTTGCCAATCATGTTGGCGCTGTGGCGGAATATCTGAGCTATGAAAAAGGCACGGCGAACCTGCTGGCCAGTTACGGCGTTTTTTATGAAGGCACGGCCAAGATCGTTTTTCTGGACGAGTCCGGCACAGTGCTCGCCGAAGGTCAAACCTATGACGTGAGTCCGTTGAGCGAATTTAAAATTGATGAGACACTGGAGCAGCCGGCTGGTGCGCAAACCGTTGAAGTTCGACTTTATAACAAGGCCGGTGAAATGGTCGGCGCCATCGAAGCAAAATCGGTGGACATGATTTCCAGCGTGGACAATGGCATGCTTCAGCCGTCAACGTTCAACCTCGGACAAAATTATCCGAATCCGTTTAATCCGACAACGACAATCGAATTCAGCATTGAAAAATCCCAACCCGTGAATATTTCAATTTATGATATGAACGGCCGCCTGGTCGAAACGTTGGTCGACGAATCTATCTCGCGGGGATCGCACAAAGTGGTTTGGGACGCAACATCTTTGGCGGCCGGCGTTTACCTTGCCCGTTTGCACGCTGATGGCCAAACT
>CAYSNA010000323.1:0-6426 GCA_964432185.1 uncultured Cytophagia bacterium | reverse complement strand
ATGGCACGTCAAGAATCTGACCATCTCGCCGGAAACATCCGGCAGCTATTCCAAAGTGACATTGATCAAAATAAATGAAAACGCCTCCGACATTCTGGTCGAGGACTGTTTCGCCTATTCCGTGCTGGATCATTCAACCTGGAGCCAAAGCGATTGGAGCCAGAATTCCAGTTCGGGCGTCTCGATTGAGGGAGACCACAATATCATTCGTAACTGCCGTTTTCTCAATGTCAAGCACGGCATTCTCGTCGAGACAACCGCCGAACACAATTTAATCGACGGCAATGTTGTAGAAAATTTTGCCGCCGACGGCATGCGCGGCATCGGCAGCTATAACACGTTTCAATACAACACGGTGAAAAATTGTTACGATGTGGACGACAACCACGATGACGGATTTCAATCCTACAGCTATAGTTCTGATGGCGTCGGGAAAACCACGGTGTACGGCATTGTGTTGCGCGGCAATACCATCATCAACTATACCGATCCGCAGCAAAAGTTCCGCGGCTCCCTGCAGGGTTTCGGCTGCTTTGACGGCATGTTTGAAGACTGGGTGATTGAGAACAATGTGATCATTGTTGACCACTGGCACGGTATTTCATTGTACGGCGCGAAAAATTGCCGGATCATCAACAACACGGTCATTGACCTGAACGAGTCCGATCCGGGACCGCCGTGGATCAAAATTACCGCGCACAAAAACGGCACGAAAAGTACCGGCAACATCATCCAAAATAATTTGACGGCGAGCCTGTCAAATGATGCGGACATCGGGCTGGTTGATCACAATATGACCGTCAGTTTTGCGAACTATAAAAACTTTTTTACCGATTGGCAAAATTTTGATCTGAGTTTAGCGGCAGGAAGCCGGCCCATTGATCGCGGCACGGAAGAACACGCGCCGGCCACGGACATCATCGGCACGCCGCGGCCGCAGGGCGACGCTGTTGATCTCGGCGCCTATGAATATATTTCGGACACGGGCGTTTCAACCGGCCAAATTAAAACGCCGGCGCAGTTTGAATTATCAAATAGTCCAAATCCGTTCAATCCGCACACCATGATCACCTACACCCTGCCGCATCAATCTTTTGTCGATTTGTCGATTTACTCCATCCGCGGCGAGCACCTGTCCACGTTGGTCAAAGGGACCCAGGAGGCCGGGCGACACCAGATCGGCTTTACGGCTGACGGTTTGCCGAGCGGTTTGTATTTGTGTCGTATTTCAACCGGGAATGAAAAGCATGTTCATAAAATGATTTTGCAAAAATAACTGGACTCATTCGGCGCCCACAACCACCATCGCCGCATGATCACATTTAACTTTACAATTGAGGAGAAACCAACCATGAAGAGTTTACGATTTTACATTTTCCTTTTTTGTCTGCTGTTTGTGCAGGGAGTTTATGCGCTAAGCCTCTCGATCACATCGCCGAAAAACGGCGCTCGTTTTGAAAGCTGCGCCACGCTTACCATAAAGGCGGAGTTCGATATTCCGGAAACCGATGTAAAACGGGTCTATTTTTACAAAAACGGCCAACCGCTGCGCTCCATCCGCCAGGCGCCGTGGGAATATACGTGGGAAGATGCGCCGGACGGCATTTATGAAATCCATGCCAAATTGAGTACCCAGGATAATCAGGAAGTCAGCACCGACAGCATTCAGATATTCATTGGGCCGGTGGACGATGGCGATAAAATCATTAACGGTGAATTTGCCTGCGGGCTGCCGCCCTGGTCGCTCTCGGTCAATGCAGAGGCGGCCGCCGAGTTGCTGCTTGTCGAGGATGGCTGGCTCTCCGACGAGCCGAACATGGCGTTTGTCGACATTCAAAATCCCGGGTCGGCAAACTGGCATGTGATGCTGGTGCAAAACTGCCCCATTGATTCCGGCCACACCTATCACGTTTATTTTACCGCCGAAGTTGAGGACAGCAAAAGCGTTGGCGTTGACTTTCAGAGCACCACGGGCGATTATCCCGTGCATTTTTGGCAGGAAGTTCAGGTCACCTCGGATGAGTATTTTTACGGCCCGGTGGAATTTTATTGTCCGGTGACGGATCATTCGAACCAGTTTAAACTCGCCTTGTCCACCGAGGCCAGCGGCATTTTTCTCGATGCCATCAAGGTCATCGACCTGAACTGGGTGAAAAACGAAACGTCGGTTGGTCGCGACATCACCGCGACGAAAAGCTTTAAACTTTATCAAAACTATCCCAATCCGTTCAATCCATCGACCGAAATTAAATTTGATCTCGAGGATAACACGCATGTTCGCCTCGCGGTATACAATCTTGCCGGTCAATTGGTTCAAACATTGGTCGACGAGATCAGAACGGCCGGCACGCATGGTGCGGTCTGGAACGGCGTTGATCGGAATGGCATTTCCGTGCCAAGCGGCATTTACATCTACCAGCTTGCAACGGACAATTTTACCACAGCCAAACGTATGCTGTTGATCAAATAAAATACTTTGAATGGTCGCACACCGAAAGAATCTGTAAATAAAGTCCGGATCAAGTCATTCAAGCGAAGACGGGACGCTCTAACTTTAAAAATAGGCTTGCGTCTTCGCGGGAGTGACTTGACTTCTGCATTGTTCAACAGCCTCAAAAGATGGGCGACATATTCGCATTCATTGACCTCGCTTGACCATCAATCAGGTAAACATTGAGAAAAACATCGGCGCCCCAATTTCCCTGATTCTGAGTTAACTCGATTTTAAAATTTAAAACACTCATCCAATGGGTGAATTAGATAAAGATTAAAAAGCTGCTTAACACAGAATCAGGGCATTTAACGTTTAAAGGCAGATCATGAAAAAACAATATTTCATCCGAACATTCTTTGTCGTGTTATGGCTGGCTGCAGGTCATGCGCAGGAGAGCGACTCGCCTATCGGCTGGTTTGTTTTTTCCCCGAACTATAATTCCACTGCCAGTGTTTTTGGACTGCAGGACTGGCTCGATGCTCCGGCGGGCACCCACGGCGTGCTCCAGATGGTTGATGATAAACTCGTCTTTGAAGACGGCAGACCGGTCAAATTGTGGGGCACCAATATTTGCAGCCGCCTGCCGTATGTTGAACCGGCGCGCGCGGATAGTTTTGTCGAGTTTCTCAGCCACTATGGCAACAATGCGGTGCGTTTCCACAAATTTTCCTGGTATGGTTATGCGGAAAACAGGTCAACGGACCTCGCGCCGGACAAGTACGATCGCCTGGATTATTTTCAATCCCGATTAAAAGCAAAGGGCATGTATTACGGTTGGTCGCACATTTACGGCCACCGCGTGATGCCGGGCGACAGCGCCAGGATGCTCAATTACACCGAGATCAAAAATCTCACCTACCCCTGGTCGCATTTGAACGGCTCGACCTCCAGCCTGGTGAATTTTGCGCCGGATTTGCAAGCGTTGTCCATCGAACTGACGGTGAACATGCTCAACCATATCAATCCGTATACCGGCGTGCGAAATGCGGATGATCCTGCGTTGGCCTTTGTCGAGTTTCAAAATGAAGACAATATTTTCTGGAGCGCCATCGGTAAATCACTGGAACAGGCGCCGACGTATCGCGCACTCTTGTGTCGGCAGTTTTCCGACTGGTTGATCGATAAATATAATAGTCAGGCAGAACTCGAAAAAGCCTGGGGCGCTGACAACATCCCTGATGGTCAGTCTCTGGAGAAACGGAATCTCTTTCCGGATCCGAACCACGGCCTTTTTGACTGGGCGTACAAACGTCAGGTCAATGAGGGCATTCCGATGGATCAACACATTCTCGACAAAATGGCCTTTCTCTACGATACCCAACTGGCGTTTTATAAAAAATTTGAAAAAGCTGTTCGCGACACCGGGTATCGCGGTTTGCTGGTGGGTTCATGTTGGCAGGCGGGTTCGGGACTGGCGCATTATTACAATCTTTTGGCTGATCGCGCCGTGGGGCTGATCGACCGGCACAACTATTTTGGCGCCGAGGAGCACGGCATAAAAGAAGGTCCAGTAAAAAATGAGGCGATGATCCGTCATCCGGGTTCGGGATTATTGAGCACCGGCTCGCAACAATTCATCGACCGGCCGTTTTCGTTTTCCGAGTGGATGGCCAAAGTGCCGAACGAATGGACCGCCGAAGCCGCGCCGCTGATCGCAGCCTACGGTATGGGCCTGCAGGGCTGGGACGCCTCGTTTTCGTTTGCCACCGATATCCCTCGATTTTCTCGATTGCTCGAATCCGAACGGCACGGTTTGTACAACGCCACCAGCCCGCTGCACATGGGCCTCTATCCGGCGCTGGCGCGTATGGTCTATCGAGGAGATGTTGCTGAAAGCCCGGTGCTGGCGACGCGCAACATCAACCTGGAGGCCATGGCGAATGGTCAATTGGGATTTGTCGAACTGATCAATCAGGGCCACGATGTCAAGGTGTTCACCGGCACCTTTTCGTCGGAAACCATCGCCATCGGCCGGTTTCTCGCCCAAGTGACGGATACCTTTCAGAACACGATTCTTCCACCCCTTGACAGTTACTGGGACAAAGAGAAAAAACGTCACCATTAATACACCGGGCACCAAAGGTGTGATCGGATTTGCGCAGGATGAGAGCATCAAACTGGGTGACTGGCAAATCAGATGTGACAATCCGTTTGCCGTTATTTTGATAACCGATTTGTCGAAACAGGGTGATCTGACAACAGCCGATGCCATTTTGATCACGGCGGTAGCGCGCGCCCGCAACACCGGCATGACGTACGACTATCAGGACGACACGACCTTTCTTACGGATCAAGGTCATATGCCGTTGCTGCTCGAACCCGTCAAAGCGACCATTTCCTTTCAAGGCGAGAAAAAGTTTGACATTTTTGTACTGGATCACGACGGTGTCAAGACGGCGCAATCCGTTCCGGTTGAGGACAGTGTCTTTCAAATCGATGGAGAAAAATTCAAGACGATGTATTATCTGATCGAAACCGAGTAAAGGATTGCGGCTACGTGTAACACCAGAACCTGTGATCGGTCATCCAAAAAATGGTGAGAATCATGAGAAGAAAAACGGGGAAAAAAACAGCGGCGACGCTCCAATAGGCCAACGCATGCAACCGCCACGCGCCCGACGGCACAGCAACGGCCGCATACATCACCGCCGAATAGCAAAAAATCGTCAGCGTCACAAGACCAAGGGGATGCCACCACCATCGTTTGGTAAAATAGGCGAAAACAAAAAGAAAAACTAAAACGACGTTGAGCGCGTCCACACAACCGGTTGCCAGCAGCAGCGGCACGACCTGTTCCTGCCATCCTCCTGGTGGCGGTAAAGCCGGAAAGCCGAATCTGCCGCTCTGCTGCATCAAAAGTCCGGCCCGCGCCAGCGCGTAAAAATGCACGAGCTGAATCAGTCCATCATAGCCCACAAGAATTTTGCCGATGACATGATACGGATTTTTCAACACACCAGTGTCGTGCATTTGTCGACCTATCTCAGAACCATCAGTTTTCTGCTTTTTGATTGATCGCCGACCGTCAACGTGGTCATGTAAACGCCGGTAGGCACGGCATCACCGCGGTCATCCAGCGCACTCCAGACGATCTTATGCCATCCCGCTGTCTGAAGTTCCGCGACCAGCGTACGAACTTTGCTTCCGCGCACATCAAAAATCTCCAGTGTTACAAAGGCGGCGTCCGGCAGATGATACGAAATAGTCGTGCGTGGATTAAACGGATTGGGATAATTTTGCAGCAGCACAAAGTCGGAGGCAATCGCCGTCGCGTCATGCTCAACACGCGTTGTGTTTTTTTCACCGTTGATCAGCATGTAAATGGCCGAGTATGGCGGACTGGTCACCACAACGCCGCCGCTGATATGACTCGCCAGAGCCGGGACGTCGTTATAATCCACCGGCCCGCCGGCGGCGTGTCTTGGTCCCTCGCCGTTAATGATCACCTTGCGGGAAAACTCGCCGTTGTCATTATCGCCTACCAGGGTGAAATAATAGTATTTGTCAGCCGGACTAAAATTATTGAGATCCACCTGAACAACCTGCTCTTCAGCGCCTTTATTGATGAGAACCACACCGGCCGGACCGTCGGAAAAGGAAGAGGCATAGGCGATAATATCTCGGCTGCCGTTGATTTTTGTGTCGACCATCACATCGCCAAAATAACGTTGAAAAAACGTCATGTGATGGAACACCGGTCGCGGCGCATACTCGGGCATACCGGGATCATCGCCGCGCGCAAATGTGCCGTGATCGTTGCCGTTGCCCCAGCCGTTTGCCAAATCCCAGCGCGCCGCCAGACCGTACTCATCCGCGATAAACTGCCCCAGCACCAACGACGCGTGCAGCCCGTTGATAAACGACACCTGCTGCATCGAATTGACGGCAAAAATATTCCATTCAGTCATGGTGATGGGCTTGGGGTCAACGCC
>CAYSNA010000322.1:0-6473 GCA_964432185.1 uncultured Cytophagia bacterium | reverse complement strand
AAAACAGGCGGGAGACCGCGCCGTCGTATGCATGCATATCAATTCCGGCGGGAATGCGTGCGACAATACAAACCGGCTCCTTCAAATCCGAGCAATGCGCATGCGGGATGGCCACGCCATGCCCAAGGATGGTCGGAAAGTGCTGTTCCTGTTCCAACAACATGCTCCTGGTTTTTTCAAAGTGTAGTTCGGAATGCGTTCTGCGAGCATGTTCGAGGCTCTTGCGAATCAACGTTTCATAAGAATCGCTCTCCAGCGTGAGAATATTTTCCGGCAACATAAAAAACGGCAAATGCAAAGTTAACGGCTGCAACAGCAAAACATCCCCTTCTCCCTGCCAGTTGACAGTACCAGGCTGTAGCATGTTATCCTGGTAGGTCAACAACGGCACCGTTCCCGGGATCATTTTCTCCTGTATGCGTTTAATGCGGGTTTTTATCGTCACCGCCTCACGGTTAGCCAAATCGGCTGCGACGATTGAAGGCTTTATCTCCGGCCAGACAATGGTGCCAATCCTGTTTGTCGTCTCCATGCCGTTTCTCTGCGGTGACCAGCGGAACAGGCGGTCTTTTGGGACAATCTGCTGCCATTTTTCACAAATAGCCGCATTGAGCGAGCGGTTGTCGGTAATGGCCAGTACATTGCCGATTTGCGGGAAAAGATGCTCCGGGAATTCATCCAGGTTGCGGGCGTTGGCATGATAAACGGTAAAGCCGGCTTGCCGCGCGCTGAGGACATCGTCATAATTCGAGTCAGCCAAAAAACAGCGACCGTTGCCGGTTTTTTGGATAAACTCCGCCACTCGGCGCGCAAAGCCATGCGCCCCGACAATGAGCCATCCTTTTTGCGTCGGCGCTTTGACCTTTAACCACGACACCACATACTCGGACAAAAATCCCTGCAATAGAACGGTAACGCCGATGACGGCAAAAGTAAACGTCTCCAGAAAGACAGCCGCATCCGACTGAGAGTCCTGCAACTGCAAGGCAAACAACGACGCCATGGATCCGGCGACAACGCCGCGCGGTGCGATCCAGGACAGGAACAGCCGTTCTTTTACTGTGATCGAACTCTTTATCGTGCTGACCAGAATATTTAATGGGCGGATGAGGAACAACACGACCAGCACCAGCAACACACCGCGCCATCCGAGCTGGATAAAATTGGACAGATCAAGATTTGCCGACAGCAGGACAAATAATATGGCGATGGACAGCTCGGTCAATTCGGATTTGAATTGTTGAATATGACCGAGACGTTCCGGACGCCGCCAACCAAGCACGAGCCCGGCGACCACCACGGTCATAATGCCTGCTTCGTGCACAAAAAATTCGGAAATGCCGAACAACAGCAGGGCGGCGACGAGAACAAATATATTGGCCTGCTCTTCCGGGATCCATTTCAAACGCAGCAAATGGCTGACGATCCAGCCGCCGACAATACCCAGAAAAATGCCAATGAAGATGCGTAAACTGAATTGCCCAATATGATGCCACAGTTCGCTCTCAATGCCCAGCCATTCAAAACAAAGAATGGCGATAAAAACACCGATGGGATCGATGAGCACGCCTTCCCAGTGCAAGATTTGATGCAAATGCTCTTTGACTTTGATCCGCTGCAATAGTGGCGAGATGACCGTCGGGCCGGTGACGATGACCAGACTGCCGGCCAGCAACGACATCGCAGGCGTTAGATTAAAAATAAAGTAAACCGCCGCCGCCGTGCCCAGCCAGGTGATCAGGACACCGACGGTAAGCAGCCGCGTGATGACGCCGCCCGATTTTTTAAAACCGGCCGTGTCGAGCGTGAGCCCACCTTCGAACAAAATAACAGCCACACAAATCGAAATGATCACCTTGAGGCCGTCGCCGAGCATGGCGGTATTGACCAGACCCAAAAATTGCGGCCCGAGCAGCACGCCGCCAATGAGCAGCGGCGCAATGGCCGGAATGCGCAAATGCTGCGCAATGACCGACAGCGATACGCCGGCAAACATGGCCACGATCACAGTGATGAGGCTTGTAAATGAATGATCCATAAATAGTATCTACTTTTTCACATTTAAAATCTGTTGGGATTCTCGGACGGCTGTACAGCGACTTGCTAGTCAAAAGCTGTCGGACGTTCGGTATCAAGCAGGTGTTCGCGCACTTCGGCGAGGTGTTTTTCGTTGGTGCGGTTTGGCGACAATTCCGGCACATGGTCAAAATCAAAAAAATCGACGGCATCGGTTTCCATACTCGTGGTCGCCTGGCCGCCAGTGATTTCACAGAGAAAAATGATCTTGAAGGCATGATACAAAGACAATGGTCGACCGGAGCGATTCGCATCAATAACCGCCAGCACTTTGACCGGCTTGACCTCAAAGCCGCTTTCTTCCCGCACCTCACGGGCCACAGCATAGGCGGGCGCATCACCGACATCGACCCAGCCGCCGGGCATACACCATTTGCCGTCCATTTTTTCCTTGACGAGCAAAATCTTGCCGGCTCGAATCACCGCGCCACGCACATCAATTTTCGGAGTGGCGTAACCGGACTGATCAAGAAAATCGTGCACAAGCTGTTCTTTTTCATATTGCGAATAGGTGTCAATGATTTCAGCCGCAATGCCCGCAAGTTTTTCATTGCGCTCAACATCATACTCGTTGTGCGCAAAGGTCAGGCCGGTTTGACTGATCGCCTGAATCTCACGCGCCCATTCGAGCCATTTGGGGATATTCATCTCTTCTCCGGGTGATAAAAGAACAAAGGTTTGGTGAAAACAAAAAACGGGGCGGAGCAATCTCCGCCCCACACAATATTACCAGATGACCGCCCTTTCGGCATCGTCTCGATACATCGGATCGCCTGGTTTGACATCAAACGCGGCGTAGAACTGCGGCAGATTGGACAACGGCCCATTGACACGAAAGTTGCCCGGAGAATGCACGTCTTCTTTCAAACGGCGCATCAATTCTTCATCACGAATACTTTGACGCCACACCTGGGCGTAGCCGAGGAAAAAGCGCTGTTCCGGCGTAAATCCATCAATCAAGCCCGGACGACCCTTTTTTTCAAACGATTTTTGCAGCGCATCGTACGCGATGTTCATACCGCCAAGATCGGCGATATTTTCACCGAGCGTAAGTTTGCCGTCGACATGCAATGTATCAAACACCATAAAATTATTGTACTGCTCAACGAGAATCTGCGATCGCTCTTCAAACGCCGTGCCGTCCTCGTCGGTCCACCAGTCATTCAAATTGCCGTTTTTATCAAACTGGCGCCCCTGGTCGTCAAAACCGTGCGTCATCTCGTGGCCAATAACCATACCGATGGCGCCGTAATTGACCGCATCATCCGCTTCCATGTTGAAGAACGGATACTGCAAAATGGCCGCAGGGAAGACAATTTCGTTCAAAGACGGATTGTAATAGGCATTGACGGTTTGCGGTGACATGTGCCATTCGTCGCGATCGACCGGTTTGTCCATTTTATCAAGCGTGCGCTGGAAATCAAAACGATTGGCCGCCAGCACATTGCCGACGTAGGAATCGCGATTGATCTGCAAATCCGAGTAATCGATCCATTTATCCGGATAACCAATTTTGACATTGATGACCGCGAGTTTTTCCTGGGCGTATTTTTTCGTCTCCTCGCCCATCCACTCGAGATTGTTAATGCGATCGGACAGAGCCAGGCGCAAATTTTCCACCAGCTCCAGCATTCGTTCTTTGGCCTCCGGTGGGAAGAAACGGGCGACGTATTCTTGTCCCAAGGCCTCCGCCAAACCGGCGCTGGTGGTGATCAAAACACGTTTCCAGCGTTCCTGTTGCGCTTTGCGGCCGGACAGCACCGTGCCGAAAAAGGCAAAATTCTGATCGTCAAAATCCGAGCTGAGGTAGGACGCCGTTTGATCAATTAAATGCCAGCGCAGATAGGTTTTCCAATCCTCAACGGACACGGCGCCGAGCATGTTATCAACTTCTTTGAAAAATTTGGGTTGCCCCACATTGATCTCGCCCGGCTCGGCTTTGCCAATAGCGGCAAAATAGCCCGGCCAATCAAAATAACGAGACTGGTTGTTCAGCGCCGCCAGCGTCGTTTTGTTGTAGGTAGCGTGAGGATCACGATTTTCCAGCCGTGTGTTCGACGCCGTGGCCAGCCGCGTCTCAATCGACATAATCGTCTGCGACGCTGTGGCTGCCTCCTCCTCATTATCCCCCATCAGTTTGAACATGGCGGAAAGGTGCTTGAGGTACTCTTTTCGGATTTCTGAGGATCGCCCGTCATCGTTCAGATAATAATCACGATCCGGCAGACCGAGTCCACCCTGATAAAGCTGGGCAATGACATGGTCGCTGTTTTTGTCATCCGAACCAGCCCACAAAACGAACAGTGGCAAAATCTGCATACGATGAAAATTAGCGATGACGTTTTGCACATCATCCAGGTCGCGGATAGAGTCGATTTGATCAAGATACGGTTGCAAGGGTGACAAACCATCGGCTTCAATTTTGGCCGTATCGAGGCCGCTGGCGTACAAATCGCCAATTTTTTGCATGGCGCTGCCCGTCTCAAACGAACCGTTCGCCGCTTCATCGAGAATGCTGCGCACATCCTTCCAGTTATTTTCGCTCAGCACCTCAAAAGCGCCATAGCGAGAATACTCGTCGGGAATCGGATTGTTTTTGATCCACGCGCCGTTGGCGTACTGAAAAAAGTCGTCGCCCGGTTTGGCAGAGACGTCCATGTTTTTCGGATCAAGCGGTTTAATTTTTTCGGATGTTGAACAGGAAAGAAAAAAGCTGCTCATAACCAGACTCGCAAGTAAAATCACAAAGAATTTCATCAGGTTCTCTCATTTTTTTGATGACTAAATTATGAGTTTTAAACGATTAAACGGGAACATTCATTCCAATGGATTGACCGCGATAAAAAATCCGAATGCCGAGCATCATCTCCACGCACGCCCATTTTTACCGCACAATCGCAACAATAATACAGTGAATACGTGATTTTGTTTCGCCGCCTAACTTTTGTTTTGATGCAAGGATAGCCGCTATTTCAGCAGTGTCACTTTGATAAATTCAACGTGATTGTCCGTTTTCAGTTGAACGATATAAACACCGTTGGCGTTTTCAGCCGCCTGCCAGGTGATGCGATGCTCGCCGTGCGGCATGTCCCTCGACAGGAGTGATGTTACCAGGCGACCGGCCAGATCATACACATCCACATCAACGTGAGCTTTTTTGTCAACGACAAATCGAATCTGTGTGCTCGGATTGAACGGATTCGGAAAAGCGGACAACACAAAGTCGGACGGACGTTGAGATTTTTCCGATGTTACGGCCGTGGTCGGTTGAAAGCGTAACAGGGTGATCGATTCTCGCGTGAGCGGAAAATTTGCTAGATCGGTATTCAGTGGCAGCGTGTCAACGCCATAGCCGCCGGATGTGATGGTGTGCTTTTCAAACGTTTCACCGCTCGGCGTCCAGTTCTGGAACAGGAGGTTTACCGTGGTATCGCTTTTCGATTGGTTGATAAGCAAGACAGCATTGCCCGTTGCGGCCACGACGCTCATGGCATTAACAACATCGGCTTTACGCGACGTTGTGCTGACGGTGGTGCCGAGCATATAGCGGTTCTTTAGCATGATCAGATGGGTGTTCGGGCGTTTCGAAAAATCGCCGCCCATAACGCCGTAGGTGTTGTCGCTGTCATTCCAGATGGCCGATCCGTCGAGATTGCCGGCTTCAGCATAATATTTGAGCAGCAGCGCGTTAAAAATCGCTCCTTTGATGCCGCGCATAAAACCGCGTTTATCAAGATCCCACGACCAATAGACATTATTTTCGGTAATCCAGATCGGGATATCGCCAATGCCGCTGGCCGCCAGTGTGCTTTGAATACCGCTGACACGATCGGCCATGCCCTTGGCTGACGAATAAATTTCATCATCCGGTTTTTGCGAGTCGCCGGTGACGTAATGATGGTAAGTGAAAAAATCGAGATGATCTTTGGCCTCTCGGATAAACGTATCCATATTCACATCCCACGGCTGCGTCCATTCGCCGCCGCCCACCAGGATGGAGGGATCAACCGTTTTCATCGCCACGGCGCATCTGTTGTGCAGATCGGCCAAACCGGCCGCGCCGCCCTCAACATTGGATTCCGCCTCGTTAAACGCCGCCCAGTATTTTATAGTGTAGCCGAGATCAATATTTATCACCTTGACCAAATCGGCGCACCACCGGGCGTACTCATCAAATTTGCTCTGCGGCAAGGTGCCGGCAGCGATAAACGCCGGCCAGTTGGAAATATTCATCTGCACATCCTGCAGATTGTCAAAAGCGCCCAGCACAAGTTTGATTTTATCCGCATTCCAGGTTTTCGTTTTCGAGTTCACCCAGCCGCGTTTGTGCTCGCTCGCATCGTTCACCGATTCAGCGGCGTGAAATCGGATCAGCCCTGGGGACATGTACTGCATAT
>CAYSNA010000321.1:0-6481 GCA_964432185.1 uncultured Cytophagia bacterium | reverse complement strand
GGTGACCTTGAGCAGTTGGGATAATTGTTCGTTTCCCGAAGCTTTGGTCGATGGCGATTGGAGAACGAGGTGTGGCTGCATGAGCGCCGGACACGCCGTGGTTGATCTTGGCGCTGTGGAATCCATCGATTTGTTCATCACGGATTTTGGCGAGGAGGGACGTGATTTTGGGCAATATTATAAAATTGAAGTGTCTACCGATTCCGTGACATGGCAGGTGGTTGTTGATAAATCAACAGTCGCCGATTCTTCGCTTCGACTGGCGGTGGATAAAATCGAGCCTGTCGACGCCCGCTATGTCAAGTTGGTACCCCTGGGTCCGGTGACCGCCGTAGGTGAAAGTGTTGGCGCCAACGAGTTTAAAGTTTTGCGTACGGCGCCTGCGCACGCCCCGGCCATTTATATTGATGATATCGAGTTGTCGAGCCGCTTTACCCGGTTTCAATATTACGTCATCCCGACCAACGATGCCGGGTATATGAAAACGGTTCGTTCCAATGGGATGGATGATCCTTTTATGGATATCAAGGGTTATCGAAGGGCGGAAATTGAAGCGACCCGGGGAACGGTTCGCCCGGATAATGTCATCCGTTATTTTACCAAGACGTATAGTGATGGCGTCGAAGTGCTGTCTGCTGATACGCTCAGTGTCGATTGGTCGATCTCCGCTGTCAACAGCGCGCCGATCATCTCGCCATCTGATTTTGTACTGTATGCCAATTATCCAAATCCGTTCAATCCAACAACCATGATTTCATATTCTCTTCCGCGCCACGCACATGTCGAGGTGACCATTTATAATACGTTCGGCCGGAAAGTGAAAACAGTGCTCACCTCGTTTCAGGAAGCCGGATTTTATTCCATCTCGTGGAACGGCCAGGATGAGGCTGGCCGAAATGTCGCCAGTGGTTTGTACTATTGCCGTTTAAACGTTGACGGCACATTGATCCAGGCTCGCAAAATGCTGTTATTGCGCTGAGGCTGTCATGAACCTGGATTTGTTTTCGCTGGCCGGCAAAGTAGCGCTCATCACCGGTTCCAGCGGGGGGCTTGGCTTCACGCTCGCGCGCGGTTTGGCGGAGCACGGTGCAACGATCGTTCTCAATGGCCGGGAAAACCAAAAACTGCGCGCCGCAGTTGATGCCTTGAAAGCAGATTATAAAGTCCATTTTAAACAATTTGATGTGACCGATGAACAGTCCATTCAATCGGCTGTTAACGAGATCGAAACGGATTTTGGCGCAATTGACATACTGATCAATAATGCCGGCGTGCAGCACCGGGGATCGTTGGAGACGATCGATAAACAGGATTTTCAAAAAGTCCTTGATATCAATCTGACCGGCGCCTTTTTGGTGAGCAAACACGTTGCTCTTCGGATGATTGAACGCCGACGCGGCAAGATCATCACTATTTGTTCGCTGCTCAGTGAATGTGGCCGTCACACCGTCGGGCCGTACGCTGCCGCAAAGGGTGGATTAAAAATGTTGACCAAAGCGATGGCAGTTGATTGGGCTCGTTATAATATTCAGGTCAACGGCATTGGTCCCGGCTATTTCATCACCGAGATGACGCAGCCGCTTGCTGATGATCCCGAGTTTGATGCGTGGCTAAAAAGGCGCACCCCAGCCGGACGATGGGGCACACCACACGAACTTGTCGGCACGGCTGTTTTTCTCGCCTCCACGGCATCAAATTTTGTTAACGGCCAAATAATATATGTCGATGGTGGCATACTCGCCTCGTTGTAAAAATCTCTTTATATAATCATTTCGCTAAATATTGATTATTTAATCTTAATAACGTCTATATATTGAATTTCTATGGAGCATGCAAAACGACTCCCTGTTTTGCTATGAGACACTGTTTTTAGATGGAACAGAAATTCGAGTTTTTTAGGTTTTTCGTGTTCATCCGCACTTTAAATTTGCTAAAATTTTTCTCCGTGATTTTTTGCTACGTTAGTATATGTAAACGTCAATAGGATGAGTTCGAGTAAAAGAAAAGTGTAATTCAGTCGAATTCGCCTCATAGTTTAAGCTTCTAGAAATTAGAACCTTACCGTTTGCTTTATTTGTGCTAGAAGCAAGCAGAACGCCAGGTAAAGAACAATGGCCAAAGTTACGGATGGTTTCATCGGAATCATCTAGTTATTAATATAGCTTTAATATTTGATTCGTTTCTTTGGCAGAAATATTGCCGATGAATAAAACTTGTAAAAACTCAAAAATTAAAAGGAGGTCTATTAACTTTTAATAATTGTGTCCACACATCTCAATAGCATCTACAGAATCGCATCCCAAAAGTCTAGCTAGTTCTCCGCAATTTTTTCGTGGAGCTGATATGTGCGTGTGGAGTGATGATGACAGTTGTATCAGGTTCACATTCTTTTCCTTTTAATTCAAAAAATACTCCAAATTTGGAGTACAATGCGTATCGCAGCTTGGAATAAATTAATTTTCTACTCTGTTGAAGTGGTTGCTTTAAAATTTACGGAACCGGGTGATCTCCTCAATGCCACAACGAACAGAATATCCACATTTTCGAGTTTTACGATGCTGAAAATAAAATTGAGCGAAATAATTGTATCAAGGTCTCTTTTGAAAGTTAATGATGAGCAACAGCGTCGCAAGTGAGGCTATGAATTGACGAAATCAACTGATATTGATTATTATGAAATAAAATCAACAGGTTTTTGTTCTTATTTACCTGCTCTTGTCGCAGGGCAACCAGGGTCATTTCTTCTATAGAGGGCGATGTTATGCAGATGCATTATCTGCGAAAATCGTAGCTCCATACGTTTTGCTTCGCGTATGTAAAGATTTTATCATTGAATTACAAATGTATTGACGGAGTAAAGTTAAGAATGTGCATCAAGTTAATAGATAACGCCGGCAGTGCAAACAGTGAATTGACATGCGCTGCAGTATAAATTTCCAGTTATTAACTCATGCATGTGATGGGGAATTTGATGAATAAGTTTAACGGACCGACGTTCGAGCCGAAAACATTGGTCGATCTTTTGATATGGCAGGCTGAACATCGTGGAGATCGAACAGTCTTTACGTTTTTGCACGACGGTGAGCAGATAGCGGAAAAACTATCATATTCTGATTTACACAAAAAAGCACAGCGCATCGCGTCGTTGCTGAAAGAGCACGACCTTACGGGTGAACGAGCCCTTTTGCTCTATCAACCGAATTTGGATTATATTGCCGCATTTTTCGGCTGCCTTTATGCAGGCGTTATCGCGGTTCCAGCATATCCTCCTCGAAACAATAGAAACCTTGGCCGCTTGCAGGCGATTATTGATGACGCTCAAGCTAAAGTCGCGCTTACGTCAACCGAGCTGGTTTCAAAAATCACGTCCATGTTTTCCGAGGTCGATGGGCTCAGACATGTCAAGCTCATTTCGACAAATGAGGATCTGTCGAACTATGAAAATAAATGGATTCATCCCCAAGTAACAAACGACTATCTGGCGTTTCTTCAATATACATCCGGCTCGACCGGCAATCCCAAAGGCGTCATGCTGTCGCACGCCAATTTACTGCACAATTTATCCATGATAAATGATGCGTATGGCGTCACGCCCGAGTCTTTGGCTGTATCGTGGTTGCCGCCTTATCATGATATGGGATTGATCGGCGCATTATTGGGAACGATTTATGGCGGCGCCCACAGCTATTACATGCCGCCGGCTGCCTTTTTGCAGCGTCCGATGCGCATGCTTGAAGTTATTTCAAAATACAAAGTGAGCATTAGTGGCGGCCCCAATTTTATGTATGATTTGCTGGTGAATAAAGCCACCCCGGAGATCATTGACACTCTGGACTTGAGCAGTTGGCAGGTGGCGTTTAACGGCGCTGAGCCCGTTCGCCGGGAAACGCTCGATCGGTTTGCCAAAACATTTGAGCCGTGCGGTTTTAATCGTCTTGCGCTTTTTCCATGCTACGGCCTTGCCGAAAGCAGTGTGTTTGTCTGTTCCAGCCGAACCGACACCTTGCCCGTCATTAAAAGCTTTGACAAAAAAGCTCTTGAACAAAACAAACTGATTCTCAGCGATGCGGAGGATGCCCGAACACTTGTCGGCAGCGGCCATTTTTCCGGTGATCAGGTTATAAAAATTGTTGATCCGGACACCAGGCTTGAAGTGCCGAGCGGTGACATGGGCGAAGTCTGGGTGAAGGGAAAAAGCGTCTCCAGAGGATATTGGAACCGAACCGACGCGACACAAAAGACTTTCCAAAATTATCTCGCCGATACAAACGATGGTCCCTACCTCGCGACAGAAGATCGGGGATTCATGTGGGATGGCGAGCTGTTCATCGCCGGCCGCATTAAAGACTTGATCATTGTGCGCGGCGTCAATCATTATCCACAGGATATTGAACGCACTGTAGAGGTCTGTCATCCCGATCTGCGACTCGGCGGCGGTGCGGCGTTTTCTATCGAAGTTGACGATGAGGAAAAACTCGTCATTGCGCATGAAGTTGAATTCCGTGCCAATCCGGACATCCGTGAGGTCGCCTCGGCCATGCGTTTAGCCGTCGCGGAAAATCACGATCTGCAGTTGCACGCGCTCGTCCTTGTGAAACCAGGACGCATCCCCAAAACGTCAAGCGGCAAAATTCAACGATACGCCGCTCGTCTCGGCTATGAAAACGATACGCTGGACACATTGGATGTCTGGCAAGCAGGCGTCGAGACGACAATCGACGAAAATCCTGCGCCGGTCAAGAGTGAAGAAAAAGGGTGGGAACGACCGAGAATCAAATCGGTTCGCCAAAAAGAGATTGAGCGCTGGATCGTCAACAAGATTTCCACAGAGCTGCATATTCCGGCAGCGGACATTGATGTTACCCAGCCTTTTGCCCGTTACGGAATGGATTCTGCGCGCGCAACCGGTTTGGCAGGCGACCTTGAGGAATGGCTCGATTGCTCACTGCCGGCGACGCTCGCGTATGATTATCCGACCATCGAAGCGTTGTCTCAATATTTAAGCAACGACAGCCGATCGCACGAGCTTAAAAAAGCAAAAACAACGGATGCGCACGAAGGAATCGCCATCATTGGTATGGGGTGTCGTTTCCCCGGGGCGCAAAATGTTGCTGAATTCTGGAAGCTCCTCGTTGATGGTGTTGACGCCATCAGTGAGGTAACAAGCGATCGCTGGGATATAAACGAACTGTATGATCCTGATCCCGGCGCGCCCGGCAAAGTCGTGACCAAGTCCGGTGGTTTTATTAAAGATGTCGACAAGTTCGATGCTTCATTCTTTGGCATTTCTCCGCGCGAAGCCAACCGCATGGACCCGCAGCAACGTATCGCCATGGAAGTATCATGGGAGACGTTGGAGGATGCGGGGTATGCCCCGTCAAAACTGGGTGGGAGCGCCACCGGTGTTTTTGTCGGCGTCAGCAATAATGATTATTCCAATCTCCTGAATGGGGATATTAAAAATATTGATACCTATACCGGCACCGGCAATGCGTTCAGCATCGTGGCCAACCGGTTGTCCTATTTTTATGATTTTCGTGGGCCGAGTTTAGCGATCGATACGGCCTGTTCCTCTTCGCTTGTTGCCATTCATCAGGCCGTCAGGAGTTTGCGTTCCGGCGAAACCGATATGGCCCTTGCCGGCGGCGTGAACCTCGTACTGTCCCCGGAAATCACCATCACTTTTTCGCACGCGCGCCTGATGTCCCCCGATGGTCGTTGCAAAACGTTTGACGCCGGCGCCAACGGGTACTCGCGCGGCGAGGGGTGCGGCTTTGTCGCGCTCAAGCGCCTTTCCGATGCTGAACGCGACGGCGACCGCATATACGCCGTCATTCGTGGTTCGGCGGTCAATCAGGACGGCCGCAGCAACGGCATTACCGCGCCGAACGGCCTGGCCCAGCAAGATGTCATCCGGCTGGCGTTGCGCGATGCCAATGTGGATGCAAAGGACATCAATTATATTGAAACGCACGGAACCGGTACGATTCTGGGTGATCCCATCGAGGTCAAAGCCATCGCTGATGTTATGCAGGATCGCTCCAAGGATGATCCGTGTTTGATTGGTTCCGTCAAAACCAATATTGGGCACCTCGAATCGGCGGCAGGTGTCGCCGGTGTGATAAAAGCCGCGCTCGCGTTGAATCATGAGTATATCCCGTCTCATTTACATTTTAAAGCCATCAATCCGCATATCCCGATTGATGAGATGCCGATCGACATTACCGTACAGGCGCGTGACTGGAAACGCGGCGATAAACCGCGGCACGCCGGCATCAGTTCGTTCGGATTCGGCGGCACTAATTCGCACATCATTCTCGAAGAAGCGCAGCCGATCGTTCCCAAGGTTGAGGAAAAAGATCGTAGCGCTCATCTTTTGACGTTATCTTCCAAAACGGAAAACGGTTTGCTCGACCAGGCGCGAGTCTTCAACACCTTTCTGAAACACAGTGAAACCAATCTGGCCGATGTCTGTTATACC
>CAYSNA010000320.1:0-6548 GCA_964432185.1 uncultured Cytophagia bacterium | reverse complement strand
AAACGTGGTTTTGCAACATTTTCATCAAGATGGATGCCGGAGCAGGTCATGCCCGCGCCGACGGCAAACTATTGACGATTGCCGCCGGCTTTGAGGAATGGACGCGCGCCTGCGCGGGCGTGATTTTAAGTCTATTGATCTGCTAACCTGTATTATTCATAAAAACTGGATTCAAAGAAAAAAACCGATGGGCCACCTTGCATTTAATCATTATTGGGGCAAAATTGTACTATCGATTCTTTTTGTCTCCAAGGTTGCGAGCGATTGGAGCATTCAAGACATCGTCTTCCATAACCGAATTAAAGCAATGTGCAGGAGTTTAACCGATCGATTCGTTCGAGTCGTTTTTTCCGTATCCCGCTGGTCCCGTTCGTTCCTGATTGATGATCGTTTTTACTCCAGAAAAATGATTTTTCGCATCGTGCTCCAGTGTTCACCTTCTTTGGCTGTCGGGAGTCTGTATTGTAATGGATCTGTATAACTCCACCACAGTTGAGTGATTTCATCCTCACCCATTTTTGCCATATCCGCCTCAAAATTTTCACCCGTGTATTCCAGATAGCTGAAGAGGAGGTAGTGGTCTTTATCAAGTTCTCCCAGATAGATAGAATAGTTTTTGATATGACTTTCACCCAACTGCTTGATCACACCCGGCCATGGCGCGGCGTGTAATTGCATATAAGCTAAAATATCTTTTTGATGAATACCGATAATCCAGCCGAAACGATCGGTTGTTGCTGCCTCGGCTGAACCCGCAAAATAAAATATCTGTTCCCACGGTGTCCATGACAAACCTTCGGTGGATGCTTCGCCTAGATTCCACCATTTACCGGCGAGCGGATTTTTTGAAAAATTGCTTACAGTCGATTCTAAAGATTGGCCATTGTACTCGAAATACCGGAAGGCGAAAAACGAGTCCGGTTGAACCTCGCCGACATAAAGCGAATAGTTGTGTATGTTATTATCCTTTAAAGCCTCAAGAACGCTCTCATCCGGATTCGCATGCTGCTGCAGCATGGATATTTGATCCTGTGAAATTTTTGCGACCTGGGCATAGCGTTGAACCGGCGGTTGCGGAGAATGGCAGGCCGCTAAGAGCAGCACTATCCACAATAGATTGAATTTTTTGCTTTTCATATAATCCTCTTTCTTTCCTCTCAGCTAAAGATGATATACAGGGCAATCATGGTTATAAACAAGAGGCCGGCGACGAGCAAAAAGCCGCGCGGCTCGTTTTTATCGCGGATTCTCAATGCTGCGAGCGGGTTGTCCCAGACCAATTGTGTGCTCTCGGTTGTATGGACATGTGGGTGACGCAGGGAGACCAGGAAAAGAATCAGCGAGCAGGCCACAAACAGATAAAATGACATCAACATAAAAGGAATGTTAAAATTGAGCCAGGCCATCCACGGCGCTTCTTTGAACCAGTCGATGAAAAATACCACGGCACCGAGAAACGAACCCAGATAGAGTGTCGTTAATGCGGCTTTAGTGGAAGCTTTGCGCCAGAAAATTCCGAATAAAAAAACCGCGGTGACCGGCGGTGCGATGTAGCTGATGATCATATTAATGCCCTGAAAAATACTGCGATAATGGGCAATAAATGGCGACCAGGCAATGGCGATAATCATACCGATAAATGTGACAATCCGGCCGATGGTGATGAGTTTTTCCTGCGATGTCTCCGGCTTCCAGCGCCGCACAATGTCGTAACTGACCAGAGTCGAAATTGAATTTAATGCGCCGGATACCGTACTCATCAATGCGGCCAGTAATGCTGCTGCCACGAGTCCTTTGAGACCGACCGGCAAAATGGTTTTTATAAGATGGGCGTAGGTGTCTGCGCCATCTTGCGCATCCGACAACGGCGGGATGACGCCTTTGTTAATCAATGCCAGACAAATTGTGCCGGGCAGCACAAAAATGAAAATCGGTAAAATTTTGAGAAAACCGGTGAACAACGGCCCGAGTCGGGCATCCCGTTCGGTTTTTGCGCCCAGTACGCGCTGCACAATCGTCTGATCCGCGCACCAGTACCAGATCCCGAGAATGGGGTAACCCAGCAGAATGCTGTACCACGGTAGATTACTGGGATCGTTCGCGCCGCGCAGTACGGTTAATTTGACCGGTTCGACATGGGCCGCAATGCCGTCCCATCCGCCAATATGAAACAGCCCGATGAGCGTAATGCTCACAGCGCCGAGAATCAGTATGACCGTTTGAATCGATTCTGTGACAACCACAGCAAGCAGGCCGCCGATGATCGTATACAGCCCGGTCAATAACGCCGTGACAATGATGATGAGCATGCGAACGCTTATGCTGAATTCCACACCCGCCATTACAAAGGAGACGTTGTGTTGTTCGATACCGAAAATCCCTTCCAGCACCACGGCGCCGGTGTAAAGCGAAAATCCAATGTGAATGATAATCGCGGAAAAAATGGACAACATCGCCAGCCAGTCACGGCAACGGCGGTCATAGCGTTTCTCCAAAAAATCAGGCAGGGTAGAGATACGGGCGCGAAAATAGAACGGCACAAAAAACAGCGCCAGAATGATCAGAATAAAGGCCGCCATCCATTCAAAATTGCCGTACGCCAGGCCGTTTTTATATCCTTCCTGCGCCAGGCTGACCAGATGAATGGTGGAAATGTTGGTTGAAAAAAGTGCCAACCCGATGAGCGGCCATGACAACGTGTTTCCCGCCAAAAAATAGGATGAACTCTCTGACGCGTTGCGGTGTCGAATGCCGACATAACAGCCATACCCCACAATCAAAACGATATAGCTGATTATAATGACAAAATCAACAGTACCGATTTGCATGTTTGTGTTCTGTATCATCTTTTTCCCATATTATTATTAAAGTCCTCAACCGCCTCAAACATGGCAATGATGTTTTCCGGAGGCACTTCGGGTAAAATGTTATGAATCGGAGTAAAAATAAAACCACCGCCGGGAGAAAATATCGCCAACCGCTCCAGAACATGGTCACGGATTTCTGCCGGCTCAGCTTTGTTGAGGACATGCCGGGTATCAATACCGCCGCCCCAAAAAGTTACATCCTGGCCGAATTCACTTTTTAATTGTTCGGGTTCCATGTCCACACAATTGGTCTGCACCGGATTGAAAATCTCAAATCCCGCCTCAATCAAATCGGGTAAAAGCTGGTAGATGGAACCGCACGAGTGTAAAAAGGTGTGCATTGAGCTGTGCGTTTTGACATAATCGCATAGTATTTTATGGCGCGGCTTAAACAGTTGTTGATACGTCTCTTTTGACATGAACGGGCCGTTATCCATGCCCAGGTCGTCACCAAAACGGATGACGTCGACAATGTCGCCCACGGCCGTACAAACTTTATCCAGCGTCGCCAGATGAATTTCGAGCAGGGCGTCCAGCAATTTTTCGACGGTGTCAGGCGCCGTCAGCAAATCCATTAAAAATTGATCCATGCGTCTCAAAAAAGTGCCCCATTCGAACAGGTTACAGCCGCATACGATGACCAACGCTTTGTCTGTGTTGTCGCGCAGCGCCAATGTGCGTTGCCGCAACTGCTGCCAAAAATCGGCTTCATGGGCATGATCCCATGGACTGTGTGCCTGAGATGCCCACATGACTTTGTTCATGACGTGCGGCAGGTCGCTGAAGTTTTCCGGATAACCATCCTGATATGGGAAAAAAGTTTGGTCAAAAAAGGTCGAGTTTTGGGCCATTTTCGCCAGGCAGGTGCCGTCCTCATCGATGATGCAATGTGCCCCATCTGCGGTGCTGGTTGGACGAAACCAAACCGGATATTGAGCCGGTTTGCCGTTAAGCAATTGAATATCATACCAGTCATTATCCTGCGCGTTAAAAGTTCGGCCGATGTCCAGCGCATCGACATTGAATTTTTCGATGATGGCATCTTCCGGCTGTGCCAGTTGCTGGACGACATCATAAATTCGGGTCGTTCCTTTGATGCCGAGGTGATCCAACAGGTTTCTATAAGCGACAGCCGAAATGCCGGAACTGGGTGTTGATCCCAAATCGATTGGGATTTTATCCGGTTGCTTGTGGTTTATCGCCGCAAGAATTCTTTCACGTGATGTCATAATTGTTCAGCCCCGCGAAATGAGACATGCTCCATTTTTAATTTTATGTTGTTGCAAATATTTGCCAAGTCTTACATCAATAACAACGGTCTTTCTATAGAGCTTTTTAATCTGCATGATTCATAAACTTTGCCACCGAGGCTTTCTTCCACGATGTCAAGAGTGCCATAGAACGAATCCGAACGACTAAAAATGGCTTTAATTCTAGCCTTCATCCTGCAAAAAGGCCAAGGGCATGGTTATGCATATCAATACAGTGATGTGGATGGTTAAGGAAAATGCGACGTGGAATTTGATTAAATTCACACGTGAGAAAGTAGGTGATAATCGTATTTTTGTCAAGCAAAATTTAAAGCTGAGTAAAATCTAGTGGCATCGAAAGTCACTGCTGAACAAAAACCGGATGGTGTTTTGCCCGGTTTCATTCGAAAATAAAATGAGATAAAATTACAAGCACTGTGAAAAAAAATACAGATAGTGCCTGAATATGGATAATAAATTATGGTTTTGACAAATAATAGCTTGACATAAAACGTATAAACTGTTAAATTTGAGAAAAAAATAGCAGATATGGTTTTACTGATTATAATAATCTGAGAAATATAGTGCAGGGTGGCATCCCAAAACCGACAATATTACGTCTCTGTTTGATTTATCGTTTTCTCGACGAGCTGGTACGAAACGGCATCCAATCAGTGTCGTCCTCACAGATTGCTGATCGTTTGTTGATGAATTCCCACAATGTACGCAAGGATATCGGCTATCTTGGTGATGTTGGGACTCTCGGCTCCGGCTATGATGTCATTGTGCTGAAAAAAGCGATTGCCGAAACTTTTGGCTTGAATCGCAGCCGTAATGCCTGCGTTGTCGGCATTGGCCGTTTGGGTTCGGCTATTCTCAACTTTGAACAATTTCATCCCAAGGGATATCATATCGTCGCCGGATTTGATTCCAACATCAATAAAATTGAAACCATGCGGACGTCCGTCGCCCTGTTTCCGTCGCATATGATTGCTGAAGTGACGCGACGACTGGAAATTGAGCTGGCTGTCATCGCCGTGCCAGAGCTTGCGGCACAGAAAGTAACGGATCAACTGGTGGACGGCGGCATTAAAGGCATCATTAATATGACGCCAATGATCATTAAACCGTCGGTTGAAAACGTGTTTGTCAGTAACATGTCCATCCTGGGCGATTTTCATTATTTATCAGCGCTCATTACATTGAACAATAACACAACATCAATTTAACTTTTTTGGTGGAAAGGAGATTTTAATGGCCAGAGTTTATAATTTTTCCGCAGGACCGGCAATGCTGCCCGAGGACGTGCTGCAAAAAGCCGCGAGCGAAATGGTTGATTATCAGGGCACGGGCATGTCCGTGATGGAGATGAGTCATCGCTCGAAAGCGTACGACGCCATCCACAAGGATGCTGAAGCGCTGCTGCGCGAGCTGATGAATATTCCGGACGATTATTATGTGCTGTTTTTGCAGGGCGGCGCGTCCATGCAGTTTTCCGCCGTGCCGTTGAATATGTTGAATGGCAGCGGCAAGGCCGATTTTGTCAATACCGGTGCCTGGTCGAAAAAAGCCATTTCCGAAGCCAAGCGATACGGCAGCGCCAATGTCGTTGCCTCGTCCGAAGATAAAACGTTCAGCTATATTCCCGATCTGGACAAATCCAAATTTACCCCGAATGCCGACTATTTCTACATCGTCACCAATAATACGATTTACGGTACGCGATATACGACCTTGCCCGATGTCGGCGCTGTGCCACTGGTGGCGGACATGTCCTCCAATATTTTATCCGAAGTTTATGATATCTCCAAATTCGGCGTTATTTTCGCCGGGGCGCAAAAAAATATCGGTCCGGCTGGTGTGACGATCGTCATTGTGCGCAAGGACCTGGTCGGGCATGCGCGCGATATCACCCCCATTATGCTGGACTGGAAAACGCAGGCCGAAGAGAACTCGCTGTATAATACGCCGCCATGTTATTCCATCTATATTGCCAAACTGGTATTTGAATATTTAAAAGCCAACGGCGGCGTGCCGGCCATGCAGGCTAAAAATGAAGAAAAAGCGGCGATTTTATATGACTATCTCGATCAGTCTGATCTTTTCAAAGCCACGGTGGCACCCAAAGATCGCTCGTTGATGAACGTGCCGTTTGTGACCGGTAACGAAGAGCTCGACGCCAAGTTTGTCAAGCAAGCCGCCGAGATTGGCCTGGTGACGCTGAAAGGCCACCGTTCGGTCGGCGGCATGCGCGCCAGTATTTACAACGCCATGCCGAAAGCCGGCGTGGAAAAGCTGGTCGAGTTTATGAAAAAGTTTGAGATGGAAAATAAATGATCAGCTCGTAAAAAGTTAGACTACAAGTCATCGCGAGGGGCGGAGCGACGAAGCGATCTCCAAAAAACAAGATGTTAACCGAGGCATGAGATTG
>CAYSNA010000319.1:0-6566 GCA_964432185.1 uncultured Cytophagia bacterium | reverse complement strand
AGCCATCCTGATCAATGTGCTGTCGCTGGAACAAAATAACATTATCGTGCGTCATATCATCAAATAATCCGTCAGACGGGACCTGGCCGTCAAAATAACCATTGTTTGAAAGTAGCGTTTGCAGTTCACGCACGGCGCTGTCGGGCTGTGAACGACGCAGTGTTTTCGGCATAATCAGCCTCCTTTCGAAAAAGCCAAATTCGTGGGCATATTAAAGTCTGGTGAAAATTATGATGCCAAATAGACAATTTCGCGGCTGCGATCTCCCCGTTTCCGATTAGTGCGATCCTTGAAAATTTAAAACCTCCCTTCATTGGGATTACCTTTTTTAACAATTAAAACTTTGGTTTAAAATGTCATATACCCTAAATTGCCATGTTTCGGAACTCTCAGTATTATGACGAGTTTAACGCCTTGAATTATTGATTTGAAATCTGGAGAACATGATGCGTTTTCGCTTACCATTTTTTTCGCCGTTCCGTGCGGTTTTTACGATCGGCTTTGTTTTTTTGATGATGACCCTCGCGCACAGCGAAGGCTTGATGGTCCGCCTCGTGCCGGTTGATGCCGGCAAAATGGCCATTGCGCCGTTCGAGGATATTCGGGATTGGAATTCGGATCCGGCGCTTGTCGATACGGCGTGGACCTATTGCGTCGGCGCGCCCGGCGGCATTGGTTTTGATGACTCGGGTGATTATAACGAGCACATCACTCTGAATATTGGCCCGACGATGCAGGGACGACAAAACACCTGTTATATTCGCGCCAAGTTTGATTTGAATTCGACCCTGAAAAAAGAACTGGATTATCTCGCTATCGGCATTCGCTTTGATGATGGCTTTATCGCCTATCTGAACGGCGAGCGCATTATGGCGGAGAACGCGCCGCAAAATCCCTATTGGCGTGCGACCGCCTCGCAGCCGCACGAAGCGCAGAGCATGGTGTGGTATGACGTCTCCGAGCATATTGACAAGCTCAAAAGCGGGGAAAACCTGTTTGCTGTTCACGGTATGAACGTATCCGGCAGCAGCCCCGATTTTCTCATTCAGTTTGAACTGGTGGCGAGAAAAAATTATCAGAATAATTTTGTGTCGGATTTGCCGATTATTAAAATTGCGACGGACGGCAACATTTCGGTGAATGCCAATACGGTGCGTCAGGGGCAAATCGAAAGCATTAGCAACGGCACCGGCAACGACCACCATCTTGACGATGCGGCGAATGATTATAGCGGGCGATTGAGCATCACGCAGCAGGCGACAATTTACGACTATCCGAAAAATCATTATTTAATCACTTTGACGGATGAACAAGGCGCCGCAAAAAATGCGTCGCTTCTCGGCTTGCCGGAAGGCGACGAGTGGATTTTGTATGCGCCATATAATGACAAGACATTGCTGCGAACCGTGTTGATGGGCGAGCTTGCCTTTCAGATGGGGCGTACGCATCAGCCAAAGCTTTGCCACCTTTTTCTTAATGATGATTACCTTGGTCTCTATGTTCTGCTCGAAAAGATAAACAGAAATCCAAATCGAATCGATCTTCCTGAGCCGGGAAACAGCGGCGACGAGTTGACTGGCGGTTATATGCTAATGTTGAATAAAAATCGAGTGGCGCCGGGATTTGATTCACCCATTAAACCGTTTTTCAGCGCTCAGCATCCCGTTCGTTATCTCTATAACTTTCCAGATGATGCCGCTTTGACCACGGAGCAAAAAGGATATATCCAGGGATTTATCAACGGTTTTGAAGCAGACGTGGTTAATTCGATTGACATTGCCTCAGCCGTCGATTATTTCCTGCTCAACGAGGTTTCGAAAAATGTTGATGCCTACCGGGATCAGACCGTGCTGATTAAAAACCGCGACAGCAGCAATGCCAAACTGGTCATCCGTAATCCAATTGATTTTAACAACGCCTGCGGCAACACGCAGGCCTATAACGGCAAATCCGTCCAGGGCTGGCAGCTCGACTATTTGTCTACGCCGGCCAACATGAGCGCGGACTCGATGTTGGTGCCGCTGTGGTGGAAACAGCTTTTTGCCGACGCCACTTTTACCAGAGCGTTGTATAAACGCTGGGAAACGCTGCACGAGGACGTGCTGAACGACAGCTTTGTCTTTGAAAAACTCGATTCTCTGTACAACCTTTTGGAAGACGACGGCATTTTGAATTTTGAACGTTGGCCGGTCGCCGGCAAACCGATTGAACCCTACGGCGCCATTGGCGATACATACGACGAAGATTTTGATTATTTTTACCTGTGGATGGTCGATCGAATTGACTGGATGGCTGAGGCGATGGACGAGTTTATCACGAGTGTGGCATTTGCGGAGAATGCGGCAAGAACCTTTGACCTGGAACAAAATTATCCCAATCCGTTCAATCCACAGACGACGATTTCCTATCGCGTACCGCAGCACAGCCACGTGGTGCTCAAGGTGTATGATATCCGCGGTGCGCAGATGGCCGAGTTGGTCAATACGGCGCAGAGCGCCGGACAATACACGATAGAATGGGACGCCTCCGGTTTTCCCTCCGGGGTTTATTTGTACGAGCTGCGAGCCGGTGATTTTAAGCAGATCAAGCGCATGCTGTTGATGCGATAACCTTGTGGGCGCTTCAGCGGTTGAAGCGCCCTTTTTTTTTGATCAGTTGATTCTATCGCCGCATCATCCAAAAAGACCGATCTTTTAATTTATCTCAGCCTTTCGTTTAAGGGGCACCCTATGGATATTATGAACGACTTGCCGGAAGCGCAATTTAATAATCTCGATGATCTGCTGGCGTTCATCAGCATTTATGACGATGAAAACCGCTCCCGCGCCTATTTTAATATGCTGGAAAATCATGTCGACTTGATTCAACATAAAATTTGTGTCGAAGCCGGGTGCGGCTTTGGATTGATGGCCGAACACATGGCAAAATTGGGGGCGAAAAAAGTCTATGCGGTCGAGGCCAATCCTTTTCTGTTCGATATTGCGAAAAAGCGCTTGTCGGTTTACGAGAACATCCAGGTCGTGCATGCCGATATTCGCGATTTTAAACCCGATGATCCTATTGATCTTCTTGTCCATGAGTTCTTTGGTCAGCTTGTCCTCGATGAAGATATTTATGTTCTAGATCAGTTGGCCTTCGAACCGGCTCACATCATGCCGAACAGGGCGAGCCTCAAAATGTCGCTTTTGCAGCAAAATGATCTGATCGATGAGAGTATCACCGACGATGTGCTGAAGCGATTAAAGGGGGCGCTGGTATCGGGATTATTTGAAGATGAGGGGATCATCCCAAAAGAGACCATTTTGGAATGGCGCCCGGGGCGGAAGGAATTTCAAACGACCGTGGATCTGTCCGGCCAAAACGGCGATGTGCTCTGTTTCGGCCTGGAAATATTTCATAATGATGACTTTATTTGTCGTGCCGGGGAGTGCGACAACTGGTCGCTCGTCTGGACGCCGCGAGCGGGGGAGATGTTTGATCTCAGGTTTGAGCCGGCGGAACGTGGAACCTCTGTTTTGTTCAAATGGCAATAAAAAAGCCCCGACACTTTGCCGGGGCTTTTTTGTGGGCAGCGGGAGATTTGAACTCCCGACCTCTCGCGTGTGAGGCGAGCGCTCTGAACCGCTGAGCTAGCCGCCCAATGCGACGATAAAGATAACATCTTTTTGTTTAAATGCAAGAAAATCTTGCCTGCTATATTTATTTTGTTTTTAGGGAAAATTCTTTTACATTTCACCTCATCAAATTCTGCACGTATCATTTCAATTTAACCTTCAGTTTACCAGAAGAGGTGTGCATGGATCTTCATATGATTGATATTCTTATCGTCCTGGCTTATATCGCGGCGACCATTTTTATCGGCTTTTACATTCGCAAGCGCGCGTCCAAGGATTTGGATTCCTACTTTCTCGGCGACAAGGGCATGCCGTGGTATATTCTTGGCGTATCCAACGCGTCCGGCATGTTTGATATTACCGGCACCATGTGGCTCGTTTACATCATGTTTGTGTATGGCCTTAAAAGCGCCTTTCTGCCCTGGGTGTGGCCGACTTTTAACCAAATTTTTCTCATGATGTTTTTGGCCACCTGGCTGCGACGCTCCAATGTCCTCACCGGCGCCGAATGGATTACGACTCGATTCGGCAAAAATATCGGCTCCAATCTATCGCATATTTCAGTCGTGGTATTTGCGCTTGTCAGCGTCATCGGTTTTCTCGCCTACGCCTTTCAAGGTATCGGAAAATTTGCCGCGACGATTTTACCCTGGACCTTTGGCAATCACACCGCCCACGTCTATGCGCTTATTTTTATGGGCGTCACCGCAATTTATGTTGTGTCCGGTGGTATGTTCAGCGTGGTTTTTACCGAGGTGCTGCAATTCATCATTATGACCATCGCCTCCCTTGCTGTTGGGGTTATTGCGATTTTAAAAGTGTCCCCCGATACATTGCAGAAACTGGTGCCGGACGATTGGTCCAATCTTTTCTTTGGCTGGGAATTAAAACTCGATTGGTCCAATCTCATGCCATCGGTTATGGATAAAATTGCGGCGGATGATTACACTTTGTTTGGCGGCATGTTCGGCGCGTTTTTTATGATGATGCTGTTCAAGGGTATACTGGTCTCCATGGCCGGCCCGGCGCCGAATTATGATATGCAGCGCATCCTCGCCACCAAAAGCCCGAAGGAAGCGGGCAAAATGAGCGGTTTTGTCAGCGTGGCGCTGTTCTTCCCGCGCTATATGATGATCGGTGGACTGACCGTGCTGGCGATCGCCTTCTTTTCGCCGCAGTTGAATCAAATGGGCGCTAATGTTGATTTTGAGCAGGTGCTGCCGTTTGCGATTAAAAACTTTATCCCGGTTGGTTTGGTGGGTGTGTTGCTCGCCGGTTTGCTGTCGGCGTTCATGTCCACCTTTGCGGCGACGGTCAATGCGGCGCCGGCATACGTGGTGAATGATATCTACAAACGTTACATCAAACCCGATGCGAGCAATAAAAAACTCATTACCATGAGCTATATCACCTCGGCGGTATTTGTTGTCCTCGGCGTCATTTTTGGTTTCATGTCCGAATCGATTAATCAGGTCACGCTATGGATCACCTCGGCGCTGTGGGGTGGTTATGCGGCGCCCAATGTTCTCAAGTGGTACTGGTGGCGCTTTAACGGTTTTGGTTATTTCTGGGGTATGATGTCCGGCATACTCGGTGCGATCATTTTGCCCGGTTTGGTGAAAATCGGCTGGATTCCGGCGCTTAATTCCATGGAAAGTTTTCCCATCATTTTCGGCATATCCTTGTGCGGATCCATTATCGCAACTTTGGTGACCAAACCGGAAGACGATGATGTGCTCATCGACTTTTACACGCGCGTGCGCCCGTGGGGATTTTGGAAACCGGTTCTGCAAAAAACGCTGGCGATTGATCCCGACTTTGTCGCCAATAAAAACTTCAAACGCGATATGCTCAATGTCGTCGTTGGCGTGATGTGGCAAATGTCAATGCTCATCATGCCGGTTTATCTGGTGATTCAGAATTTCGCCAATTTTGCAGTCGCCCTGGTCGTTTTTCTCGTCACAACTGTGTTTATCAAATTTAACTGGTGGGACAAATTGCACGACTGACAAAGCCCGAGTACCAGGAAAATATCAGGCAAAACAAGAAACAAACGAATGTGAAACGGGCCATTTCAAAGCCAATTTCCATTCGTTTGTGACCTTTTTGATCCTATAAATTGATTGAAAAATTGAAAATTGCTGCTGGTTTAAACGACGGAACGCAATCCCATGCACCTGCACACGATTGATCTCGGTATCATAATTGTCTACCTGCTCGCTACGATTCTCATCGGTGTAATCATTTCGAAACGAGCATCAAAGGGATTGGACTCCTATTTTCTCGGCGACAAGGGTATGCCGTGGTATGTCCTTGGCGTGTCAAATGCCTCCGGAATGTTCGATATCACCGGCACGATGTGGCTGGTATACATCCTTTTCGTTTACGGTTTAAAAAGCGCCTGGCTGCCGTGGCTGTGGCCCATGTTCAACCAGATTTTTTTGATGGTTTATCTTTCCATCTGGCTGCGACGTTCAAATGTGCTGACCGGCGCGGAATGGATTACTACCCGGTTCGGTAGCGGTCGCGGCGCCCAATTGTCGCATATGAGCGTGGTGGTATTTGCACTGGTCAGCGTCGTTGGATTTCTTGCCTATGCCTTTCAGGGGATTGGCAAGTTTGCCACGCAATTTTTACCGTGGGATTTGAGCGGCTGGCTTCCCGGTTTGTCGTCGGCTAATGTGTACGCTATAATATTTATGGGCATCACCAGCATCTATGTGATCGCCGGAGGTATGTTCAGCGTCGTTTTTACCGAGCTGCTGCAATTTTTCATCATGACCATCGCCTCGATCGCGGTAGGTATCATCGCCATGAATGCGGTGTCCCCGGATATGCTCGCCAAAGTGATCCCGGACGGTTGGACTTCCATCTTTTTCGGCTGGCGCTTGGAGCTGGATTGGACAGGGATCCTGAATGCGGCGAATACAAAAATCGATCAGGATGGCTATT
>CAYSNA010000318.1:0-6566 GCA_964432185.1 uncultured Cytophagia bacterium | reverse complement strand
TTTAAGCTCTTGGGGATAAGCTATTAATTTTCTATTTTTGCACATTAAATCACTCTTTTATGGATTGCAAATGCTCATACGCACATTATCTGTTTTCTTTCTTCTTCACGCGGCTGTGCTCGCCGGAAAAGAAGTAACGTCCGCTTTTATCGATACACCGCCCAATATCGACGGCATTCTCGCTGACAATGAATGGACGGACGCTGCATCCACCACCGGCTTTACCCAACTGCAGCCCCACAAAGGCGCACCGGCCTCCGAAAAAACCATGGTTTTTCTCCAGCAAAATGCCGACTATTTGTTTGTGGCGTTTCAATGCTTTCAAGACAATCCGTCGAAAATCGTTGCCAATATTTCCCGCCGCGACCAGCTTGACAACTCGGACGATGCCGTGCTCCTGCTTCTCGATACCTTTAATGACAAGCGATCGGCTGTGGCCTTTTGGATGAATCCACTCGGTACGCAAACCGATGTATTCATCACCGATGACGGCCGCAATAGCGACCTGAATTGGGATACCGAATGGCAGGCTGCCGCGCGCATCACCGACACCGGTTGGACGGCTGAAATGGCTATTCCCTTTGATCGTATCCGATACAAGAACGGCTTGCAGACCTGGGGCATCAACTTTGCCCGCGTCATCCGCGCCAATGCCGAAATTGCCTACTGGTCCGGAGAACTCAATGACAATTACCGCGTGTCTCAGGGCGGCCTGTTAACCGGTCTTAAAGTGCCGCAAAAATCCAAATCTTTTCGCCTGACGCCCTATACCACGTTGCGCTACGAAAACAGCGACATCACCCAAAACCATAACAAATGGCTGGCCGATGCCGGTGTGGATGCTTCGTACCAGCTCACCCCCGGCGTCCGTGTGGATGCCTCACTCAATCCGGACTTTGCCACCGTGGAGGGCGATCAGGAACAGATCAATCTGACCCGATGGGAATTGAGTTTCCCGGAAAAACGCCTGTTTTTTCTCGAAGGCAATGCCCTGTACTCCACGCGTATCCGCACCTTTTATTCGCGCCGTATCGGCGACATTGATTGGGGCGCCAAAGCCACCGGCAAAATCGGCGATTATGATTTTTCCGCCTTGTCCGCCGCCACAGCATCGGATGCAGATCTCGAAATTCCCACAGCCCAGTTCACGGCGCTGCGCCTGAAAAAGGATATTTTAAACTCGTCATCCATTGGCCTCACCGCCGTGGACAAAACCTGGAAAAACGGCTATTCTCGTTCGCTCAGCGGCGATTTCCTGCTCAATCCCGGTGAAGCATGGATAATCACCGGCCAATTTGTCGTCAGCGCCCCGGGAGTCAGTATGGCGCACAGCGCCTATTTCCTGCGCGTCTCCAACGAGAGCAATCTGCATCACGTCCACCTGCGCTATTCCGACACCGGAGAAAAATTTAAGGACAATGTCAATCAGACCGGATTTGTTCGGGATGACGACATGCGGGAACTGGATAGCGATTTGTCCTATTTTTTCTGGCCGCAATCATCGCCGCTTAAATATATTTTCGTCGAATCCCGCAACAACATCTTTTGGAGTCACGCCGGCACCCTGAGAAGCTGGTATGTGACCGAAACCGCACGTTTCTACTTGAAGAACCGTTTCAGTCTGCAGCTCTCTTATAACGATGAATTCAAACTGTATGAAAAAAAGTATTATAACCATCAATATCAGATTCAAATCGGCTACAATGCCGACGAGTGGCAGGCCGTTAAAGGCGGCTATACCTGGGGCACAAATTTTGACCGGGATTTCGAGCTGTTCAGTTTTGGCATCCAACATCGCTTTTTCGAACGGTTGGCGCTGGGATACGATTTTCAATCCATCACCTTTGTCCCCGACCAAACGAATCGCTCCAATAACCTCCACATACTCAGCATCGATTATAACGTTACGCGTGATCTCTGGCTCAGGTTATTCACTCAAACCAGCAGTCGCGATGACCGGCTCTATCTCTACGGCTTGTTCGGTTGGCGCTTTTTCCCGCCGTTCAGTTCGCTGTACATCATCTACACCACCGACCGGTTTGATGAATTGCAATACCTGGAACAACGAAAGAATGATATTCTCTTTTTAAAGCTGTCATATCAGTTCGGGATTTAATTATACCGTTTGTCAAATTTTGTTATTGAGCGTTTTTTTCAACCCGCGTCTCTATTCATACGATACACAGTACGTATCATCATCTCCACAGAGCCCGCTCCATCCCCGGCGGGCTCTTTCCATGATTGACCACTTTACAAAGAAAAAAAAGTACAAAACTTTCCTCATGAACAAATATGTGAAATTTAGTCGAACTGCGCCCCGTTATATCTAATAGTGCTGTCTTAAAAACAGCAGTGATCGCCAAATGTCTAGGGGGTCACACAATAGGCGACTCGTTCGCCTATTTGTGTGTTTTAAAAGCACTGACCTTACAAAATATGACAATTCCCTCATTGACATTTCAATGAATTTTTTCGTAAACTATAGTCCCGGTCATCACCCCCTTTTCATACGCTGACCCCCCCTAAGCGTGTGAGCCGGTGGCCGGGACTTTTTTTGCTCTCCGATCACCCTTTTCTTTTTCCTTGACATGCTGCTTTATATTCAACGCTACTTATTTTACCAATGCCGTCCAGACCGTCAATTGCCACCTGACGTCGCATTCCACGCTGTCGACTAATTTTATAAAACAATGATTTTCTAAACGAATGTATTGACAGTCAATCACCGCCTTGGGACATACGTTCAACAACCCTCGGTTGGATTTAAAGTTGCCTCTTTTGAACAAGCGTATCCGTGCAAAGTGATCCAGCTAAAAAATTAATTGTAACTTGAACATAAAATCCATAATATAAGTAGAATGGTAAACGGGTAAGAAATTGTCTTGAGCCTCAAACTGTGCAAACCCAAGAGCTGACACAAATTGTCATTGAATACCGCAAATTGGATTCGGTTATATCGTCGTACAATAGAAAATGAAAAACAGGACCACAATACAAATACTGGTTATCGAGGATAATGACCTGTTGCGTGAGGGCATCGCGGCCATGCTCAACAAGCATGGAGACTTTGAGGTCGTCGCGCGATCTCAAGATGGCGATGCGGTTCGTCAGCTCAAGCGCATGAAGCAGACGCCACACGTCATCCTTTTGGATTTGGGATTGGAAAAAGTTAACAGCCTAAAGTTAATGGCTTTGCTTAAAAAAGAATTATCGGCAACAAAGATAATTGCCATGGACATTCTTCCTGATCACGTCGATATCATCGAGTTTGTCAATGCCGGCGGGGCCGGTTTCATTCTTAAAAATGCCCCTTTTGATGATTGGATCAAAACCATCAAAGCTGTCGCCGCGGGAGAAAATGTCATGCCGCCGGCTTTAACCCAATCACTCTTTGCAGAGATTGTCGAGTTAGCGTTAACAGATCGCGAAGGACTGTCCACCGACGCAATTCAATTTACTGATCGAGAACGCCAGGTCGTCAACTTGATTGCGGAAGGTTTGAGCAATAAAGAAATCGCTGATCAACTTCACATTGCCACCTACACGGTCAAAAGCCATGTGCACAATATCCTGGAAAAAATGGAACTCAGCACCCGTCTGCAGGTGGCGGCCTTTGTGCACAGAGAAGGCCCTCAATAATCGCGTTTAATTATCAATACGTTATCACGCCACCATAATCCCCACTCTTCACATTTCTCAACTTTTTCTCACACGCGGTCCACAAAACTAGACTCCGATTTTTCTTTTCTGCACATTTTTTCAGTCTAAAGAACTAGCTCCTTTTTCATCCCTTTGGCCGATTTACTTTGTGTTCAATATTTCCTATCTCTTAACAGTGCAAAAGTTTTATGACAAATCAGTTGACAGTGTATGGGAGGAACTATTTCAATAAAATTCAAGGACAAGCGATGCAACTGAGTATCCATTATTATGTCCTGTCGTTGAGCAAAGATACGAGCAGGCTGTATGAGGGATTTCGGGACAAACTCATCAACATTGACGATGGTGAATTTCCGCTTAAAAGTGCACAAATCAATAATCCGAATTCTAATGATACTCGATTGCAGGAATTTTGCCGCCTCACGGATCAACACTTTGCCCACTATTTCAAACAAGACCCACTTCGGTTGGTGCTCATTGGCGAGACGAACACGTTGGCCATGTTTGAATCTCTGAAAACACGTCAGGATATATTAATTGGAAAAATTAACGGCGACTATGGTGCCACGTCAACCCACGATCTTGGCAAAATTGTCTGGCCGGTCGTCAAACAAGCCATTGCGGGCATGAAAAAAAACGCCATGCGAGAGCTGGCCAAGGCATTCAGAATGAAAAAAATCATCGACGGCATTGACGCCGTCGGTTTGGCTGTCGAAACAGAGCCCGGTTCATCCTTGTATGTCGAAGAAGATTATCATGTGAAAGGAAGTATTCATAAAACGGATGAATCCTTTACAATCTCAGAGCATATTGATATTTCGCAAGTGATTGATGATGTTGTGGATATCATCATCGAAAAAGTGCTCCATACGGGTGGACGTGTAATTTTTCTTGATAACGGTTCATTAAAACAATTCGGAAGAATCGCCTTGATTCGCAGTTGATCGCGAAAAGGCACCAGGCAAAGCAAAGATTGGATGGTGAACATGTCGAAAAGTAGCGTGCAGGTTTTTGAGAACTTGGCCTTGAACAGTATGGACCACGTATACAGCACAGCCATACGATTAACACAAACGACAGAAGAAGCAGAACTCCTGGTGCAGCAAACCTATTCGGCGGCTTTTGCAGCTTTTGCGCGGTTCGACAAGAACAGTAATTTTTCAGCATGGCTGAATGATTTATTGATGCTTATTTACCTAAAGAGATGACAATGCAAAACAATGGCACCCTCATATTTGTCGGGATGAAAATTAATGACAGGCTGCGTGACGAACTTGATACCACAAAAGCCTCCATGAAGCCGTTCTTTAGAGATCATGATCCCGAGTATCTACAGGTTTTACAAATTGATAATAACGACTATATCGGCAAGGTGACCGAAAGCGGCGCTTCTTTTGAGACATTAAAAAATATGCATCTGAACGTGAAAACCATGCTGAAAATGATCATTCCCGCGTTTTCCGTTGCCGAGGACGCCATCAAGATTTATTGCCATACTCCCAAAACAACGAGAACGTTTTAACAAGGAATAGTTCGGCCATGATTCAACCCAAAGATCTATATCGGAAACTCGCGGCACTCCTGGAGAATATCGATGAAGGCCGAACAAAAGATGACTTTCTCTATTCTGTCATATTAAAGTTGGAGAACTCTATAGGCGTTGACTTGCATATTGGCAGAGGCTGCCTCTATGCCGAGGATCACGATCAATTCGTTCTGGTGGAACATCCCGACAAGCACCAACCGGCTGGATTGGAAAGCGACACTGCATTGGATGCGGACATTGTTCACATGGTAAATTTACACAAGAGTTACATCTTTGATGATTTGTCTTTAAAAGTCAATAATCAAATGAATGTTTTGAACACCTATGCGATTCCCGTAGCATTCTGTGTTCACAATCCGAATAAACGATGGATTTTTGTTTTTACCCTCGAAAGCAATTGGATACGCGAGGAAATCGAATTCTGTTTGAATGCCGTGCGCACATTGTTGAATTACCGCCTGCATGCCGAGGCGATGAACAACAGCATTCAGCAGGCCGCCCTCATTCAACAGAGTCTCTTGCCCGGGAGTCCACCGGAAATTTCCGGATACGACACCGCCGGCCAGTCACATCCCGCCGAAGTCGTTGGCGGCGATTTTTTTGATTTTTCTGTATTTGACAATGACAATTTCAGCGTAGCGGTTGGCGATGCCAGTGGACACGGGCTGCCGGCAGCCCTTATGGTGCGCGACGTTGTGACCGGCTTGCGCATGGGGGTGGAAAAAGAAATGAAAATGGCGGAAGCCATGGAAAAGCTCAATCGCGTTATCCACCGCAGCACTTTATCATCGCGTTTCGTCTCACTTTTTTATGCAGAAATCGAAAGCACTGGAACGATTTTTTATGTCAATGCCGGACATCCGCCGCCGCTCTTGATCAAAAAGTCAAAGATACAACAGCTCCATGCAACCGGTTTACTTCTTGGTGCGATATCGGATATTATCATCCATCGGGCTTCCGTGAGTTTTGAACAAGACGCCGTTTTGGTTATGTACAGCGATGGAGTGCTCGAACGATTCAATGCCCATCATGAAGAATTTGGGCTTAAACGCCTGTCAACCTTGATTGTACAAAATCAGCAGAAAGCAGCACAAGAAATCCTGGATATCATTTATCAAGCAGTCTTTGATTTCGGAGATCAGGCCTCATGGCAGGATGATGTCACCATAGTGATCATCAAAAGAGTGGCAGAATGAAAATGGATGATTCCTCAAAAAACGGAGATCGTCAATGAAAGAGTTTCTAGAATATGTCACGAAACACCTGGTCGATAATCCTTCTCAGGTTCATATTGACGAAATTGTCGGCGAACATACCGTTATTTACGAACTGCGCGTTGGCGACGAAGACATAGGAAAAG
>CAYSNA010000317.1:0-6587 GCA_964432185.1 uncultured Cytophagia bacterium | reverse complement strand
TGCCTTCACTGTTGATCTCGGCGGTCTTTACACCATGTACGATGACCACACTGTCGAAATGTTAGGTTACTCGCAAACCTACAGCCGTACCAACATCGCTATTGCGGTTGGTCTCGGTTATCATTTTTAGTTTTCATAAAATTGAAAAAGCCGCTTTGTCATTCAAAGCGGCTTTTTTTATGCCCGATATTTTCCACAAAATGGGTTCGAACCCGAGACTCACTCCGCTAAAACCAGTTTGATCGTATCCGTTCGGCTCGGCGTCACCAGCGAGCAAAAATAAACGCCGCTGCTTAAATCCTGTCCCTGATCATTCGTCGCATGCCAGGCCATCTCGTGCCCTCCGGCTTTTTGAAATCCCGAAAAGAGTGACGTGACGCGCTGACCGGCGCTGTTGAAAATGTGCACCTCAACCTGTGCCGGTTCCTCAAGCTCAAAAGAAATTTTTATCGTTTTGTTGAAGGGATTAGGATAAGCTTTTAGCAGCCGGGCTGATTGTGGCAGCGAGGAACGCTGACCAATAAACGTATCGTTTTCGATGGTTCCGACGAGCGTCACAACCGAGCGCGCCGGCACGGCATACGTGTCGTTGATGGCAATGGCGGGGTATTCTTTCAACACGTCACCCGCCTTGTCGGATGTCACAAACGGCGTGAGTGTTTTGACCGATTGATTTGCCTCCAAACCGGACATCTGCAATGTCACCTCAATATCATTTTCCGCCGCATTGACGAATACGATGATGACCTGATTTTTTTCTTTGTTGATATAAGCCGAGCCCATCAAGGCCAATTTGCTGTTGGCGCCGGACAATTTGATGCGCGTTGCCCCGGGACGAATGTAGCGCGAGAAATTGCCAAACGCCCATAAGGTTCTGGATTCAATGACCGATTGCGACGCCGGATTGTCCTTGTAATTGGTGTAGAGCAAACCGTCTTTGTAATCTTCGGGCGACATCGCGGTCCACCAGTTCCAGGCGGAGGCGTTGAGATAAACCAGATCGTGATGAATGACGCGCGCCACGTCGAGCGCCGTTTTCATTCTCAAATCACGGCCGTTACCGCCATCACCTTCCGGCCCGTCCAGAATACAATATTCCGTCGCCCAGTAACTCCAGCCCTTGTCAAAATAGTCGACAAAATGCGGCCGCGCGGCCGAACGATGCTCAACCAACTGGCCGGTCAATCGATCCGACCAGTAGGAATGTCCGCCAAAATGTTTGCCGATTTTATCGGAAATCTCCGGATTGCCGATGAGCTCGTCCAAATAGTTACCGTATCGTGTGCCATATTTGGACGTCATGCCGGAATTGAGTTCATGCCAGGCGTTTATGGCGCCGCTTTCGCAAATAGAAATTTGCGTCCCGACGCCCTGTTTTTGCAGCTCATCATACAACGCCTTTACGATGGCGATGATGTCCTTATTGCTCGCGCGGTTGCCCTCCTGGTTCGAACGGTTCCATTCCCATTGCGGCTCGTTCACCGGGCTGATGTGATCAAACTCAATGCCTTCCTCATCCCGGAAAAATTTTAAAATGTCCGCCAGATAACGCGCGAACTGCCCTTCGTATCCCGGCTTTAAATTAGTGCTGCCGAGATTTTCCGTGCAGTTGGTGTAGCCGTTACGCGTCATGCGGCCGGGCGGACTGTTAACAAAGGCGATAAATTCGTCAACGCCGCGTGCTTTGGCGGCGTGCAAAAACCAGCGTTCCTCGGCCTGGCGCGTCCAGTCGTAAACGCCCTCCGAGACCTCAAACGTCTCCACCGTTCGCCACGGATGGCTGATGGTTGTGGTGTTGATGCCGCCGCCAATATTAAAGCGCCATCCCGACAGGCCAATGCCCTTGGTGGGGGAGAAGAGCAGATCGGCAACGAGTTCCCGGCGTTCGAGATCCCACTCGCCGATTTTCTGAAACGACCAGCAATCCGATGCGCCAAAATGGTCGATCGTCTGATACGTCGTACCCACATCAACACGGACGGGGATGGCCGCAACCAGAACATCCATTTTTACAACCAAAAAGAGTAAGAGTATGAGTGCACGTGTTCGCATGTTCTACCTTTGCAATAATTGTCAAAAACGTTCCGCTCTATTTACACATTAATTCCGTTTTTATCCAGCGATTTATTTGTCGATTGGCCGATGACAATACCTGGAATTTTCATCTCTGTCTTGTGGTTAAAAGGACTAATTTAAAACCGACTAGTCAGTCGGTAAGATTAAAAAAAGGTGAGCAACATGAAAATGGAAAAACGGGATGCCATTCTAAAAACCGCGCTCACTCTGTTTTCCGAACGCGGTTTTCATAATACGCCGACAGCGCTTATCGCACAGGAAGCGGGTGTGGCTACGGGAACGCTTTTTCATCATTTTAAAAACAAGGACGAGCTGATCAATGCTCTGTATCTGGATTTGAAAAAGGCGCTGGTCAATGCGTTGAAAGAAAAAGTACAGGATGATGATCCGGTTGAGGATAAAATCAAAAATTCGTGGATAAACGGCGTCAAATGGGGCATTATGCACCCAAAGGAGATTCAATTTATTTTCCAGTACGCCAATTCCCCGTTCATTACGAATTTGACCCGGGAGCAAGCGATGGGACAATATGAATTTATTGCCAATGTCTACGAGCAGGCGATGCAGGACGGCATCATTAAATCAACCTATGCTGAATTTGTGCCGGATTATTTTGAAGGTGTATTTAATCTGGCCGTGACGCATTTTCGCAAACATCCGGAAAAAATTTCCGAGGATAATCTGTTGATGGCGTTTGAGATTTGTTGGGACGGCATTGCGGCACACAAAAAAATAAATAATTAGTAGACTGATCAGTCGGTCATAAAAATGAGACTAAAAATGATATTTTTATACTTTATCGGTTTTTTAATCCTGATGGTTTTAGCGCTCGTCGCTTTTATCAACCTGGCGACGCAGTTTGGCGGCAGGCCGTCGAGCGAGCAAAAAGAGCGTTATCGGATCTCACTGAATTTTCGCGATGGACGGTTTCAAAATGCGATTGAAACGCCGATGCACAATCCCGAAGTGCCGTTTCGGCAGGCCATGCGCGATTATTTTACCGGCGGTGAAGATCGGGTGCCGAATGTGCTCATTCCGGTACAAAAAGTAAACGAGCCGTTTTTGGCAAATTTACATCCGAACAAGGTGAACGTGACCTGGCTGGGTCATTCATCCGTCCTCATTCAATTTGAGGGACTGGTTTTGTTGACGGATCCCATGTTCGGCAAGCGTGCCGCGCCGGTTTCGTTTTTTGGTCCCAAACGGTTCAACGCTGATTTGCCGCTCGAACCGGACACCATCCCGCATCTGGATGCCATTATTATCTCGCATGATCATTATGATCATTTGGATTACGACACGATAAAAGCGCTGCATCCAAAAACGGATAAATTCTTTGTCCCGCTCGGCGTGGCGCCGCATCTGTTGCGCTGGGGTGTGGATGAAGAAAAAATCGTTGAACTGGACTGGTGGGAAAATGCCAAATTAGATCATGTTGAATTCATCGCCACGCCGGCGCGCCATTTTTCCGGCAGACGCGGAACCGATCGCGGCGCAACGTTGTGGGCGTCGTGGGTGATTCGAAGCGAGGAGCATCGTCTCTATTTTGGCGGCGATTCCGGCTATGGCGATCATTTTAAAGGCATCGGCGACACATACGGTCCGTTCGACCTGACCCTGCTGGAAAACGGCGCCTACAATGAGGCCTGGCCGTATGTGCACATGATGCCGGAACAGACGGCGCAGGCGCACCTTGACTTGCGAGGAAATGTGCTTTTGCCGATTCACTGGGCGCAGTTTAATCTCAGCCTGCATCCGTGGAGAGAGCCGATTGAACGCCTGAGCGCCGCGGCTCAAGAAAATGGAATGACACTGGCGACGCCGAAAATCGGCGAAAGCTTTTACGTTGATGAAACGATTCCTCAATCAACGTGGTGGAAAGTGGAAAAGCAAAATTGAATCGTAACTAAATTTAAAAATGGGAATGGAAAACATGTTCTTTCCATCCTTAATGACAATCAACTGAATGAATATATAAAAATGAAACAAGGAGATAATGATGTCACAAAATAAATGGACCAGCGAGAATATTCCGGACCAAACCGGACGTATAGCGGTCGTCACCGGCTCAAGCAGCGGCATCGGTTATGAAGCTGCGCGCGTGCTGGCACACAAAAATGCCAAAGTTATTATTGCCGTGCGCAATCAGCAAAAAGGTGATAATGCCGTGAACAACATAAAAGCTGAACACCCGAATGCTGATGTTGTGGTCATGCTTCTCGATCTGGCCGATTTGAGTTCGGTGAAGACTTTTGTTGATGACTATCAAAGTAAATTTGATCGACTTGATCTGTTGATCAACAACGCCGGTGTGATGATGCCGCCGTATGGAAAAACCGCGGACGGATTTGAATTGCAGATGGGCACCAATCACTTTGGCCATTTTGCGCTCACGCTGCAACTTTTGCACGTCATTGAAAAAACAGAGGACGCCCGTATAATAAATATCGCCAGTATGGCGCATAATTACGGCACTATCGATTTTGAAGATTTGACCTGGGAAAAACGCTCGTACAACAAAATGCGCTCGTACGGCGACAGCAAGATTGCCAATCTTTATTTCACCTACGAATTGGCAGATAAACTTGCTGCGAAAGGCTCACCTGTTAAGGTGCTGGCGGCGCACCCCGGTTGGACGGCGACTGATTTACAGCGTCATAGCGGTCTATTTGGCATTTTGAATCCGTTATTCGCTATGAAAATCTGTCAAGGCACGCTGCCGACATTGCGTGCGGCTGTTGATCCGGAGGCGAACACGGGTGATTACTACGGCCCCGATGGCTGGCAGGGATGGCGCGGTTATCCGGTCAAAGTGCAGTCCAACAAATTGTCGCATGATCGCAAGATTGCCGCACGGCTGTGGAGCGTCTCGGAACAATTGACCGGTGTACACGCTTCATTCTGAAAGATCAGCTTTACACGTTGGAGACGGGGTCGCCCGTCTCCACTTTGTCTGCTGGTCGCGCCGGCCCGGCGTCCACGTGCCGTTTCAGGCATCTTACTTTAGGTGATCCTCATGGTAATTGGGACCGGAGAGCTCGCGAAATGAAAACATTCTTAAAATATGCGGGCCCATGCAGTCGAGAACACGCAGGTCATCCTGTTGTTTCAAATCGCCAAGGGTGACGTTGTAATGATTCCCGTAACGCTCCTGAACCAGGTCGATCGGCACTTCGAAACTCATGAATTTGTCAATCCCTTTGCTGACAAGTTTTTGAACCAGATGCGCATCGGTGAGGGAATCGTAAGAGGTCAAAATGAGGATGGGCCCCGAACCGGTAAAAAAGACACCTGCCTTCATGGATCACGCTCCTTTCTTGACAAGTTTTTTTCAACCGAGTCTGCACAATATAGCGACTACAATCTCATAACAAATGTCGTAAAAACCGCATTCCTGGCCGTTCCGTGGACGGATCAAAGCGCCAACCAATAGCATTTTTATTCTGCTGAAATTTTCTTATTTTGTTGACCAATAAATTCTCACCATTACATGGAGTATCACGTGAAAAAATTGATTTTGATTGTTGCTCTTGCGGCCACTTTTACGGTATTCGCTCAGAATAACCAGGATTTTTTTCTGGATGACTGGCAGAAAAAAACGGCGCCACTTCCAGCTTTTCTCGATGTGGAGAAACCGGTTGATTCCCCCACAACAACCATCAGCATAAATTATGCGGATACGATGACCCGCGTGTGTAAATACGTGTACGGCAATAATGCCAATACCTGGTCCGGCAAAATGTACACGAACAGTGAGTTGGTCGACAACATTAAAAATATGAATCCGCATGTGCTGCGCTACCCCGGCGGCAATCTGTCGAATAATTTTTTCTGGGATCGGCAAAAGAATGATCGTCCGGATGACATTCCGGCCAACATTGATCCGTGGTACGGCAAGACGTCCGATAACTGGGTGATGAATGTCGATGATTATTACAAATTTCTCGAAGCGACCAATTCCGTCGGCATTATTTCGATCAATTACAGTTATGCGCGGTACGGGACCAGCGCCGATCCGGTGGCGCAGGCGGCGCATCTGGCGGCGGAGTGGGTGCGATACGATAACGGCCGCACCACTTTTTGGGAGATCGGCAACGAAAATTTCGGTAGCTGGCAAACCGGTTATGAAATTGATACGAATCTGAATCAGGACGGCCAACCGAAAAAAATATCCGGCGATTTATATGGGCAGCACGCTTTAGTCTTTATGGATTCCATGCGTGCGGCCGCGGCGGAATTGGGCCATACGATAAAATTGGGGGTGCAAACCTACGAGGAAGAAACATCGTGGGATGCCGTTCAAACCGACTGGAACGAAAAAATGTTTCCGGTCATTGGCAATTCGGCGGACTTTTTCATCGTGCATAATTACTATACACCTTATGATGAAAACTCGACAGCCAAGACGATTTTGAACACCTATAAAAAATCATCCACTTTTAAGCGAAATGTGTTGCGGGATGCCAGTGACGCCGGCGTTGATCCCAAGCCCATCACCATGACCGACTGGA
>CAYSNA010000316.1:0-6635 GCA_964432185.1 uncultured Cytophagia bacterium | reverse complement strand
GGTCATTTCGTTAAAATGGTGCACAACGGCATCGAGTACGGCGATATGCAGATGATCACCGAAACCTATCAGTTGATGAAAGCCGGACTCGGCATGAGCAACGACGAGATGCACCAGGTTTTTGCCGAATGGAACCAGGGCAAACTCGACAGCTATCTCATCGAAATTACCCGCGATATTCTCGGCTACAAAGATGAAGACGGCAACGAGGTTGTTGATTTGATTCTCGACACCGCCGGGCAAAAAGGCACCGGCAAAGGGACGGCGGTCGAAGCGTTGAATCAAGGGCAACCTTTGACGCTTATTGGCGAGGCGGTTTTTGCGCGCTGCTTGTCGGCGTTGAAAGATGAACGTGTCAATGCCTCCACACAACTGCACGGCCCGGACACATCTTTTCAAGGCGACAAAGCAAAATTTGTCAAAGACCTGGAACAGGCGCTGTACGCGTCAAAAATCGTCAGTTATGCGCAGGGCTATCAGCTCATGCGCGCGGCGGCGCAGGAATACGGCTGGAACCTCAACAACGGCGGCATTGCGCTGATGTGGCGCGGCGGCTGTATCATCCGTTCGGTGTTCCTCGGCAAAATTAAAGAAGCGTTTGACAAAAATCCGGATCTGGTCAACTTGATGCTCGATCCGTTCTTCAAGCAGGAAATTCAACATGCCGTGCCGGCATGGCGCCGCGTCATCAAAACGGCGGTTGAGCTTGGCATTCCGGTGCCGGCGCTCAGCACGGCGCTGGCGTACTTTGACGGCTATCGCAGCGAACGTCTGCCGGCCAACCTGCTGCAGGCGCAACGCGTTTACTTTGGCGCGCACACCTACGAGCGCGTCGACAAACCGCGCGGCGAGTTTTTCCATACCAACTGGACCGGCCGCGGCGGCACAACGTCAGCGTCGACATATGTTGTTTGATCGACAAACTGCTTCTCGTTGGGATGAATGTCCCAAATAATTTTTCGACCGGGATACATGTCCCGGACGATCAGTTTTATTTTTGCCAATGCGAAGACCCATTGCTCTATTACTGGTTTGCTTGACAATTTCTTGTTCATCCGCCACTTTTGATTATTTTATCACCAGAACGGATGCATCACAAAATTACATCATTCTGCTGCACGGATTGCGCGCGACAAGCACATCGTTTCTCAAGATGGAAAAAGCGCTGCTGGCCGAAGGCTTTAATGTTTGCCGGGTGGATTATCCATCAACAAAGTACAGCATTGAAGCGCTGGCCGACACGGCGCTCACAGAGGCGGTGCGACAGTGCCGGGCGGCGGGTGGTGATACGCTTTGTTTTGTCGGCCATTCCCTGGGCAGCATTCTCATCCGCTATTTTTTGCAGCAGAATGATGTTGAATCGCTCGGCAAAGTTGTGATGATCAGTCCGCCGAATCACGGCTCCGAACTGGTGAACAAACTGGCGTGGTCAAAGCCATTTCGAAAATTTAACGGTCCCGGCGGCATGCAGCTTGGCGCCGGTGAGTATGATTTTATTCAAACGCTCGAATTGCCCGATTATAATTTTGCCGTCATTATGAGCGCAAGATCGATCAATCCGTTCGAGTCCATGCTCATCCCCGGCAAAGATGACGGACGCGTCTCCATCGAAAGCGCCAAACTGGACGGCATGCGGGATTTTGTGTTGGTCAACAGCAATCATCATGTTGTGATGAAAAAAGACGAGACGATTAAACAGGTCATCAGTTATTTAAAAACAGGACAATTTGTAAAAGATTTGGACACGGATTAAACGGATATAATGGATTTCCACGGATAAAAAATGCGAACCACTAATTTCACGAATTGAAATCAAAGTTTTTATTCGTGTAATTGGTGAAATTCGTGGTTATTTAGCTGTTTTAATCCACTTCCTCCGTTTAATCCGTGTCCCATCAATAAATTTAAAGGAATTAAATTGTGGTAATAGGTCACGGTTCAGAAACACAGTTTTTATCCGAACAGGAGGTTTTGCAGATTTGCGCCAAAGCCTTCGAGCACAAACGCGTTGACGGCAAAAAACTCCTTTTCATTATTCCGGATCACACGCGCACGGCGCCGATTGATCTGATGTTCCGCGTCTTATACAACGTTTTGGCCGATCGTGTGGAACTTTTGGATTTTCTCATCGCCCTCGGCACACACCCGCCGATGAGTGACGACAAAATCAACGAACGCGTCGGTATCACACAGGAAGAGCGCGTCTCAACATATCCCAAGGCGCGATTCTTCAATCACCTGTGGGATGATCCGAATCATCTCATCAAAATCGGCACGATTTCGGGTGAAGAAGTGGAAGAAATTTCCAAAGGATTGTTAAACGACGATGTGGATGTCACCATCAACAAAATGGTGTTGAACTACGATCTGCTCGTCATCGTCGGTCCGACCTTTCCGCACGAGGTCATTGGCTTTTCCGGCGGCAATAAATATCTGTTCCCCGGCATTGCCGGACAGGAGATCATCGACATGTTCCACTGGCTCGGCGCGTTGATCACCATTCCAAAAATCATTGGCGCCAAACGCACGCCGGTGCGTGAGATTGTCGATCGCGCCGCCGCTTTGCTGCCGATTGAGCGCTACTGCTTCAGTCTGGTCGTGGCGGGAAACGATCTCGCCGGAGTCTATGCCGGTCCGCCCGAGGAGGCGTGGTCGGCCGCCGCCGATTTATCCGATACATTGCATATCACCTATAAAGACAAGCCGTTCAAAAGTATCTTGTCCTGCGCGCCTAAAATGTATGACGACCTGTGGACCGGCGCCAAATGCATGTACAAAATGGAGTGCGTGGTGGAGGATGGCGGCGAGCTGATTATTTATGCGCCGCATATTTCGGAGATTTCGGTGACGCACGGCAAAAAAATTGAGGAGATCGGTTATCACGTTAAGGATTATTTCCTCAAACAATGGGATAAATTTAAAGATGTGCCCGGCGGCGTCATGGCGCATTCGACGCACGTGAAGGGCATTGGTGAATACGAGAACGGTGTTGAAAAACCGCGCGTTCGCGTGACGCTGGCCACGCGCATCCCCAAAGAGGTGTGCGACAAAATCAATATGGGCTACCGCGACCCGGACACCATCAATCCGGTGGCGTGGAAAAACCGCGAGGACGAGGGCTATTTGGTCGTGCCCAAAGCCGGTGAAATGTTGTATAGATTAAAGGATGATCCGTTTATTTAACATAGCAAGTCAATGCGAACACTTGAGCGTTTTTCAGCGAACGCATGAGGCAATCTCCAGAAAAAGAGATGTGACTTTGCCAGGAGATCGTTTGTCTCCCGCCTCAGCGGGATCCTTCGCGATAACAAAGAAATGAGTTAAAATATAAATATATTGTTTGGAGGATTGAAAACCATGGCTGCAAACAAAAATGTAGTGGTGGCCCAATCGGGTGGACCGTCACCGGTGATCAATAACACCGTTCGCGGTATTATTGACACCTGCAAAATGTTTCCCGACAAATTTGATAAAATTTACGCCGCGTATCACGGCATCGAAGGCGTTTTGAAGGAAGAGCTGCTCGATCTGTCGGCACAAAAAGAAGAGGAGATTGCGCTCCTTCGCACCACGCCGGCAGCAGGCGCCATCGGCACCTGCCGTTACAAAATCAAGTCGCACCAAAAGGAAGATTTTGATCGCGTGGTCGAAGTGCTCAAAGCGCACAACGTCGGTTATTTTTTCTACATCGGCGGCAACGACTCGATGGATACGGCCAACAAAGTCGCCAAGCTGGCGCACGAACAGGGCCTCGATCTCATCGGCGTTGGCGGTTCAAAAACCATTGACAATGACGTCGGCGATTCCGAGTTCAAACTCGTGGATCACACCCCGGGGTACGGCTCGGTGGCGCGTTACTGGGCGATGAACATTCAAAACGCCAACGAAGAAAACATGGGCTCCTCCCCGGCCGATCCGGTTTTAGTCACGCAACTGATGGGACGCAAAATCGGTTTTATTCCGGCGGCGGCGCGTTTGGCGGATCCGAAACGTGAAATGCCGTTGCAGATTTATATGCCGGAATCCAATGTGCCGCTCGACGAATTGACCGACAATGTCAATGACGAACTCAAACGCAGCGGCCGTTGTATCATTGCCGTCTCCGAAGGCTATGACGCCGGTGATGTCGGCGCCGCGCGTGATTCGTTCGGGCACGTAGAATTTGGCGCCAGCGAGATGACGGCGCAGCAGATCATCGTCAACCATCTCAACAAAGTCGGCATAAACGCTCGAGGCAAGGCTCGCGGTCAAGTGTCCGGCACGGATCAACGCGACACATCGATTTATGCCTCCACAGTGGATTTGGATGAATCGTACAAAGTCGGCCAAAATTGCGTTGTCATCGCGCTGGAGCACGGTTCCGGTTACATGAGCACAATGATTCGCCGACCCGGCTTGATTTACAGCATCAACTTTGATAAAGTGCCGCTGGACGCGGTCGCCAATTCCGAACGCGAGTTCCCGAAACACTGGATTGCCGAGAGCAGGATTGATGTGACCGATGACTTTGTCGCCTACGCCCGACCGCTCATCGGCGACGACTGGGTCAGCGTACCGGTCATTAACGGCATTCAGCGTTTTGCGCGGCTGGAGCCGATTTTTGCCGAGCAAAAATGTCCAAAATATGTGCCTGAAGGACATCGGTAAAAAGCAAAATGTGAGACGTCAAACGAAAAACGTGAGAAGCACATTTGCCAACTAGCATCGCGCGTTTTTCGTCTCACACTTTAATGGTTAAACGACTTAACTCCAAATTTAAGGTTGATACAGATGGATCCACAAGCTGAACTCAAGAATCTAAAGCCAAACCATGAATTTCTTGTCGCCATTGATAGTGACGGTTGTGCGTTCGACTCGATGGAAATCAAGCACAAAGAATGTTTCATCCCAAATTTTATCAAATATTTTGATTTGCAACCGGTGTCCAAATATGCGCGCGAAGCGGCGGAATTTACCAATCTCTATTCGAAATGGCGCGGCGCCAACCGTTTCATCTCCTATCTGTTGGCGCTGGATTTGTTAAAAGAACGCCCGGAAGTACAGGCGCGGAAAGCAAAAATCCCGGAGTTGCCCGGTTTACGCGCCTGGATGCAGCGCGAATCCAAACTCGGCAATCCGGCGCTTATTGCTGAAGTTGACAAAACCGGCGATGTCGATCTCAAACGCTGCCTGGACTGGTCGCTGGCGGTCAATGAATCTGTGGCGAATATCGTTTACAATGTGCCGCCCTTCCCGCTGGTGCGCGAGAGTTTGGAAGCCGTCTCGCAGTGGGCGGATATCATTGTTTGTTCGGCAACGCCGCATGAGGCCCTGGTGCGCGAATGGGAAGAACACGACATTGCCAAATACGTTCGTTTTATTGGCGGCCAGGAAGTCGGCTCGAAAAATGAAATGCTGGAAATCGCTGTGGCCGACGGGCGCTATAGCAAGAGCAAAGCCATCATGATCGGCGACGCGCCGGGCGACATGAAAGCGGCCAAATCCAATAGTATTCTCTATTTTCCGATCAATCCCAACAAAGAGGAAAAATCCTGGGAGGTCTTTTTCCACGAGGCCGCGGACAAATTTAGAAACGGCGAGTTCGCCGGCGACTACGAAACCGGACTCATCGCCGCCTTTGAAGCGCTGCTGCCGGAAGTGCCGCACTGGAAATAAGTTCTTATCAAGCCCCGGTTTTCATTCCGGGTAAACATCCGCTGAATTTCAGCTTGAATTGATGAATACAGTTTTCAAAATGACTTTTATCACGAATTTCACCACTTATACACGAATTTGCACGAATTGGTAATCTATCATTTTTTAATTCGTGCAAATTTGTCAAAATTCGCGAAATTCGTGTTGATTTTTGGAACAAGATTCTATTCGTACAATCAATATGTACTTGATCGGATAGATACGATTCCGGGATTTTTTATTTTCCGCAAATCGCTCTCATCGGAAATATTCTAATCCTACATCACTGTTGTAAAGGATGCTTTATTGAATTAACCGGGGCACCTATGAAGGAATTGTTTACAGAAATAGTTATCAACGCATCAGCCGATAAAGTGTGGAAGATATTTACGGATTTTGCCTCATATCCCGAATGGAATCCTTTTGTCAAGCAGGTAAAAGGTAATGTCCAGGTCGGAAAACGCATTGAAGCCGTTCTGCAGCCGCCGAACCAGAAAGAGATGACCTTCAAGCCGCGCGTCATCAAACTTGTACCGCGGCGTGAGTTCCGCTGGCACGGCATGCTCGGCATTCGCGGTTTGTTTGACGGCGAACATATTTTTGAAGTGCATCCGGCGGCGCCGCAGCGTGTACGCTTCGTTCAACGGGAAATCTTTCGCGGCATTCTCGCCCCGATCATTTTGCGCAACATCGAATCCGACACCCGCGCCGGTTTTGAACAGATGAATAGCGCCCTCAAGGAACGGTGTGAATCATGAGGGATCATCGACAGGTTCAGCCGCCACACTTTACGCCGCCCGACACACGATAACGCCCTCGATTCATAAATAGCCGCTTTCCACCGTTTAATCAGATCATTCACCTCTCATTCAAACAACTCGCCCCTGCTTCACTTTTTCTTCGAAATGAACGAAAAATGTGATACCCTTATTCTGATAAAGCCTCCGTTGTGGAGCAGCATT
>CAYSNA010000315.1:0-6648 GCA_964432185.1 uncultured Cytophagia bacterium | reverse complement strand
ATGATGAAAATATTATTTCTTGGAAAGCAAGGTGCAGTTCACAGGGTAGATACGAAAAAGTCTGTTGCCCATCTTAAAGGGCCAACAACGAGAACCGCATGATTATCTGTTTTGGGAACACGAACAGAACAAAGCCGTCCGCCATGGAACATGGAAACTTGTGCAACGGCAGGGCGGTGAATGGGAATTGTATGACCTGGAGAACGATCGAACAGAGACCAAAAATCTGATTGACAACGAGGCGGAAATCGCCGGCCGGCTTGAAAACGAATGGACAAAATGGGCGGAACGCGTCGGAGTGAAATTGTAACGACACCAATAGCAAAAGCTGTTCAAGCTAATTTAGAGACGCCTTTAGCCGATCAACAAGCTTTTCATCGAATCCAGCAAGCCTGTGTACCGAGCCATTGAACAGCGCTGCCTTGAGATCGGCCAGCGACGTGATATTGAGTTCAAGGCAGAGCCTGCTGACATGTTCGGGGTGAAGACCGGGCAGCTCCAGCAAATTCACAACAATGTCCGGCACACGCCTTCTCCCTCCACAAAAAACGATAGCAATTCCTCAAGTGACCGCTTTAATGACGCGTTTCTTTAACAAAATAAATGTCTGCCCTACACGCTGGTGAGCCTGTTGTTGGGAATATAATGGCGGCCGGTTTTGGCGCATGGTTTTCCATCCAGCAGCACCACATCGGCGGTATAGTTACTGGAGCCTTCGAACAGGGCGCTGCCGACGCCGTAGGCATCGACCGGTACGCCCTCGTCCTCAAACCGCGCAATTTTCTCGGGTGTAAAGCCACCGGAAACGATAATTTTGACGTGATAAAATCCCTCCGCATCCAAAGCCCGCCTGGTTTTGTAGACAAGTTCTGGAATGACGCCATTGGGACGAAACGTACCCATTTCGGGGAAAATCGATTTGTCCACCAGATTTTCCGACGTATCGAGACGGACGCCCCACAATTTATCGCCGATGGCGCGCGCGCAATCGAGTGACGTATTGACGCAATCGTTGTCAAAATCCACCAACGCCACCAGATTGACATCCGGATAGCTGTCGCCAAAAAGTTGCACGGCGCGCACGGTGTCGCCGCCCAAAGCGGCAATCAGGGCATGCGGTACGGTGCCGGCTGCTTTCGCCCCCCACCATTCGCCTTGCGCTTCGGTGGAGACGCCTGCGGCGCCGCCGATGTGGGCGGCGTAGCCGTCACCGCCCTGTACGGACCAGTGGTCGAATCGAGCCGGGAAAAACAGCACGGTTTTGCCGGCGGCAGCCTGCACGACGTTGTGCACGTTGGTCGCCACTTTAGTCCGCCGGGCCAACACGCCCAGATAAAGCGTTTCCAGATGGGCAAAGGACGCCGCGTCGCCGGTGATCAGCATGACGCTCTCCCACGGTTTTATCGGATCACCGTCAAAAAGCGCCTGAATGTCCAGCCGATCAAACTCGCTGATCCACAAGTCATCGAGTTCTTCGGACATGGCGATTTTTTCATGGACAAGCTGCACATATTCTTTTTTGTTAGTGAAAAAGCATTCTCTGGCCTTGATCTTGTTGTCCATCAGTTTATCGAACAGCCTGTAGACTTGGTCATAGTCTTTATACCGTCCGGCGCCAACGCGCAGGATGGCCAACGCCTCGTCAACGCCGCAGAGAATGGCGTCTTTTTTTTGAAACACCTGCATGGTGACGTTCGGGTGCAGATTGTGCTGTTCCAGGGCAATTTTCTCGCGCCAGAAATAAATGTCGCTGCGATAACCGCGGCGGATTTCCTGCACCGGCAAATCAAAAACGTGACTCGACAATCGTCTTTTCATCACTCACCTCACTCAAACAATTTGTCGGTGCTGTTGCGGAAGGTCACGCCGGCGGCGGCGCATTTGCGAAATTCCTGCCACGCCAGGGCGTGAAAATCAATATCCGGGTGCTGCACCGGCGACATACAATCCTGCAACACCGTAACTTTGGCCAGCAGCTCGGGCTGGTCGCCAAACATAGTCGTCAAATCTTTAACCGTTTCGAGGACACAATGACTTTCCGCCTCGCCGGCGACGAGGATGCGGTCATAATCCTGTACGAGTTGCCGAACCAGTGATGCCGCGGTTTGCTCTTCGGTCTGGGTATTTATTTCCGGCCGTAAAATCGAATAGTGTTCGGTCTCGGCAAGACTGCCTTTGTGCAGCCACATGGGTTGACTCGTGCGCGCGATCGAGTGCCAAAAGACCGCGGACCACAATTCCGGATCGAGCGCATTCCCCATGCCGCCGATGGGCACATGGTACGGCCAAATGATGAGCTGCTTTTTGGCCGAGCGCTGCAGTTCATGAACATAGTGCCGCGACCACTCGTGCTGAAACCGCGGCACCCAGGCACCGGTATCCACCGCTTCCGGCGTGATGAGCGTAAACGGATGCGGGTGCTCACCGATTTCATTTATCCACCAGGCCGGATGAAAAATCTGCAGTGGATTGTGCGAATCGAGCGAGCACAAAATAGTGGTGATTTGGTCGGCAAAATGATAAATCAGTTCAATGACCCGCCGGATATCCTCTTTAGCGCCGGGGACATAGAGGGTGCCGTGCTCATGGCAAAAATCAATTTGCATATCAACAAGAAGCAACAGCGTTTTGCGGCGATCCGACTCGCTCGGTGGCAGATGCACCTTTTGCGCCGCGGCTGCAATGGTCGTGACGTCCGGATAAAACAGCGTGCCAATTCGATCGGGATTATAAAAGGATGGACATTGCATAACCTGTCTCCGCCTATATTTCTCATGAGAGCGACGGCTGATACTTTTTTTATCTCAACCAGGGATTTTCGGCCGAGATATGCGCCCGCCGCGTATCGGTCTTTTTGATAAATTAACAATTGGTTTTTGGATAACCAAATTATTTGGATAAAGAACGATATCTTTTTGCTCATTTTCAATTTGAATATGAAACAATGTCATATCCCGATTGATGCCTTTTGTGAGTTCATCATCACCGATAATGCGAATTCGATCGCCGATTTTGTGACTAGCAAAACGGGATTTTTTTTATTTTAGCCAATGGCACAGATGAATAAAACCGCCTGAACGCAACAACAGGGATGATGCCATGAACGCCGGGATGTTCCCACAAGACTGGACAGATTCGTGGATACAACTGCAAATGCTGATCATCATTCGGCGTGCCTTCATTGCAAAAATTGCCGAGGTCCAGTTCTGAACTTTAAATCGGCAAGCCGGTCTAAATTAGCCTTCAACGTACTTGATGTTGTACTTTCGAGCGCAAAACGATGATCCTGTACACCAATGCCGGCGATGAGCCCCCGATCTTTCAAAAAATTGATAGTCTTGAGATAGCTCATCGTCGCTTAGTGGTCATTGATGATGCCAAAATCATTCAGTATGAGCTTGGCCTGTGGGTATTACAATTTCTTTTTGTTATTTCAAAAAAACGGCACGATCACTTAACGCATAACTCGCACCACACCTGCCGACAACGGCGGCATGGTGAATGTGACGGCTCGGTCTTTCACAGTGGCAATTGCTGCAATGACCTTGATGTTATCCGGTTCCTCAAGGGTGTTTTTTACCGTTTCACCTCCCGGAGCAATCAGTTGCATGGTCGCGCTTTTAGGTTTAAAATCACCTTGCAGATGAACAACAACATTCATTGCCGTATCGATTGGATTGACCGCTTTAAGGATCACAGTCTCATTATCATCCGATCGTGTTGCCACCACATTCAGCGGACGGTCCGGCCCGTCCACCGCCAGCAGATTGGACGCAAAGTTGTCGCGCCACAATTTCATCACCACATAGTTGCCGCCCGGAAACCAGGATTTCTGATCAAAGTTGATCAGAGCGTTATCCCACGATTCCGTCACGCCCTGCTTGCGCATAAAAAGCGCGGGACACGACATGGTGACCATGTCCCCCTGGCGCTCGAAAGCGTTGAGAATGCCGCCGGCGTAGAGACCGACACGCCAATCGTTGCCCCACTCTTTCTCGGTGAGATTCCATTCCGACACGTAAATTTTCATATCGGGATTCTCAGTGTTCCGGATGAGCTCGCCGCGTTCTTTGAGGAACTCTTCATAGTTGTAAGGATCGTTGACAAAATCGGCAGTAAAGTAAATCCCGTTATAATAATGCGGCGATAAAATATCAAACAATGTGCCCGCCTCCTCGATAATGCGAGGATCCCAATTGCGGTTGGCCTCCTGATTGCCTTCGCCGGGACCAGTATCGTAGCCGTAACTGCCGGCCACCGAAAGTTTCAGGTTGGGATACTTGGCACGGATGGCCGGACAAAAATTCTTGACGATCTCCAGGTACTTGGAGTACTCCATCATCAGCCAGGGCTCATTATCGATCTCGAGTGTTTTAAGCTGATAAGGTTCCGGATGCCCGTTGGCGGCGCGCATCTTGCCGTATTCGGTGGTCGCGTCGCCCATGCAATACTCCAGCCAGTTGAGAGCGTCCTCGACGCCGCGAGCGGTATTAAGAACGAGGATTGGCTCGGCGCCGACTTTTTCGCAAAGCTGAATGAATTCATCCGTGCCGAACTGATAGGTGTCGCGATCACCCCATTGATCGATCGGATGCGGCAGACGTTTTTCGCGCGGACCAATGCCGTTCTGCCAGATGTATCGGTTGGCAAAACTCCCACCCGGCCAGCGGATGGAGGCCGGCTGCAGATCAGCCACGGCCTTTAACAAATCAGGACGATAACCGCCGGTTGCCAGAGCCGAACCTGAGAATAGCGATATTTGGTCGATATTAGCCGAGCTTTGAGAAGATGGACCGATTATCAATGAAATCGCATCGACAGTGCGCACGGCAATAAATTCGACCGAGAATTTTTGCCATTGCTCCGTCAGTCCGGAAAAAGTTTCAGAAAAGACCGGAATGTCACCTTCGTCAAATGACACGTCCACAAAACCATGGCCGCGCGCATAGAACGAAAGCGTGTATTTTTCACCCCGTTTGAGGGCAATATTCTGTTGACGGATGCCGGGTTTGTTGTCAGCATTATCACTCATGGCCGCGATGTGCACCGAGACTTCCGCATTAAACGGATCTTCCTTGTCGATGAACACCGAGCTGGAATCACCGAGGAACTCCCAGTACTGCGGTGTGGTGGCCTGCGGTCTCAACGTGCCGTCACGTCTCTTCCGTGGCGGACGCAACTCCAGTGTGCCGTTGAGAATCTGATCGCCCCACAATCCGCCGTGAACGGAATTGAAAATATGTTCGAGAAATTGGCCGTAAATCCCGACGCTTATATTTTTCGTCGTTTTATCCGCATGCACAGTCAGTTCCAGTGGATCGGCCACTTCATCCCTTAACAAAGACAGCATGGTCGCCGCATATCGTTTGCCCAACTCGCGATAGCCCGCCGGCGTAAAATGCAGATGATCCGGTCGGCTTGCGCAGCCACTCGACGAAATGACATGCGCGGTTGGGATGGTTTGCGGGAGCGTGGCAATGATGTCATTCATACCGGCGCACGCGCCACCCTGATCGGCATTGACAAGCTCGCCGGCCAGCAATGGCACCGATTCGGCGTTGAGATTCAAATCGTTGATTAAATTATCATAAATACCTTTGACCTTGTTTGGCCATTCCAAGTCGTCGGTATTGGACTCGCCCTGGTGCAACAGAAAACCTTTTATCACACCGTCTTTTTGAGCGAGCTTTGCCAAATCGACGAGAGTCTGATACGGATTGCCATTATACTGTTTGATGATGTTCACCATCCAGCCCGGCGCTGTGGCGGCGTAGACTTGAAAAGTGTCCTTTTCAAACAGTTCAATTTTGCAGCCGGCGACCGATACGTTCACCACCCCGACTCTGATCTTTTCCGGAAGATTGGCGACCAGGGTTCGGCCAAAATAATCGGCAGGACAAATACCGCACTTACTTCTGCACAACGGCGGAACAGCTTCGTACCAGGTGCCCTTTGTTCGATTCAGTTCAGGAAAATCAACCGCGGCCAGGACTTGAAAACGGTTATCCACCGCGGCCTTGTCCTGCTCTTCGATGCCCGGAAAGCCCTCCATATTTGACTGCCCAAAGCACAAAAAGATGTAGAAATTCGGGTCGGGCTCTGCAAGTGCAGTGGTGATAAACGCAAGTAAGACAACAGCCAGGATTGAAAATACCTTGAGTTTCATAACAACACTCTCCACTCGTCATAAAATACTATTTTAGGGGATTCATTCTTAACAACCTGACCACATACACGCACCAGCCGTGCTTCCGGGAAGCGCCTGAAATTTCGCACTTTCATGGCTTTTTCCTCTTATCATGGCGTCGGGATCGGATAAACAATATCCCTAAACAGCGACCGGTTCCATTGATTTGTATTATCTTCTGTGACTAATTTCTTATCATCACTATAAATATCAAATTTTCGGTTACCCCATTCGGCGTCCCAATGGCGCACAAACAGGCTCAGGTTGGTTTCGGAATTTGACGACATCTCGCAACGGGAATTCATTCGGGTACAACTCGTTTTGCGCCCGAGCCGTTACGCTGAACAGAAGCGAAGCGCAGAGGACATAGAATAATCGCATAATCACCTGAATGCTCCTTGATTTGTCACGATATCCACTTCGGCATAGCCGATATTATTGTTGCCCTCTGTATTCGCCAA
>CAYSNA010000314.1:0-6656 GCA_964432185.1 uncultured Cytophagia bacterium | reverse complement strand
GCCTGAAAATATGAATTTTTTTTCTGCTGTTCAATGATGAAAATATTATTTCTTGAAAAGCAAGGTGCAGTTCACAGGGTAGATACCATTTTTAACGTTGTGACCCATTCCATGTTGTGACTTTTTTGTGAAATCGTGAAATTGTGTGATAGACTATTTGTACCGAACGTAATAGTTTCTTTTCTCAAAGAGGCGAATCAAAAACAGGCCGGCGATAAATCCACCAATGTGAGCAAACCAGGCCACACCGCTACCGGCGCCGGAAAAAAGAGCGTTAAAAATTTGCAGGAGAAACCAGAATCCGAGGACAACGACGGCGGGTAAGGCGGCAGCGCGCCAGATCCAGATGAAAGGAAAGAGCGGAAAGAAGATATGCACACGGGCGCGCGGAAAACGCACAGCATAAGCACCGAGAATTCCGCTGATGGCGCCGCTTGCGCCGATCATCGGCACCTGTGAAAATGGATCGAGAATAAAATGGCTCATAAACGCGGCGAATCCAACGAGCACATAAAAAATCAAAAATCGGCCATGACCACAAATACCCTCGATGTTGTCGCCAAAAATCCAGAGATACAACATGTTGCCGAGGAGATGCAAAATACCGCCATGCAAAAACATAGACGTTACAATGCTTTTAAAATTATGGCCATGAATAATGAGATCCGGGATAGCGCCAAAATTGTACAAAAAAGTCAGGTATTCGTCCCGGGGCAAAAAGGATTGATACAAAAAAATGCCGACATTTGCGACAACGATAAGGATCGTCACCAATGGAAAGAGTCGTCGGGGGTTGTCATCTCGAATGGGAATCATACTAGTCGATATAAAATGTATTTTCGCGTACGGCGACATTACCGCTGCGGTCGCGCAGATAAAGTTCTACGGTATGTTCGCCTTTGGCCAGCGGTTCATCCGGTTTGTAAAAGAGAAGCAATTTTTCAGGATCAAATTCGGCAATCACTTTTCGACCATCGAGTTTCATCACACGATCCGCTTCGCCGGCGATGCCGGACAACTCGTCTTTGAACACCGCGCGCAACAGCGGTTTTGTGTCCTGTGTGCGCGTTCCCTGCACCGGGGAAAAAGCAATGATGCTGGGCGGCTCAACATCTCGAACAAGTGTAAATGTGCCAAAGCTGCCTATTTGAGCGGTTATCCGCTTTGCTTCAGCGTTTCGATCATTGCCGATGAAACGCATCCTGTCGCCTGCTTTTACATAAATTCCGAGTTTGTTCGGCATCTCGGCACTATCCGGATAAAAAATTGATAACGTCGCGCCTTTGTCAAGCGGCACATCAAACGGGAAAATACGATACATGGCGCCTTCAATACTGTAGGCGCTGGTGGGCGGCAGCGTTTCGGTTCGCACAAAGATATCTTTGAATAACGAGTTGGCGGAAAAATCAATTTTGCAATTGCCGTCCTTGGAATAGATCGTTTTGCTCTGGCCGCGCGGGATGGTTGTAAAATCGATCCACTCGTTTTGCAGCAATGTATCGCCCGCCTGGGTGATGTACTGGATGGATAACGGCAATGGTCCCTGATCGCAACCGGAGAGCGGCCAGGCGCCGACGTATGAATTCGATGCCGTTTTGATCAGCAGCGCCTGCCAGGTTTTGCCGGAGCACAACCAGCCGGAGACCACCGGCGCTTCGGCCAACAAACGCCGCGGCGATAATTTTAGCCGTAAAAAACGGTCGAAAAAGGTCACATCAAGCTTGATATCTTTGGTTTGGCCTTCGACATCTTCTGCATCAGAAATAAGCGCGCTATTGGGCGGCATGGGACCGTAAATCGTATCCACCGGCGCCTGTTTTTCCTCCAGCAGCTGCTCCCCATCAACAAGCAAACGACCGGTGACCGTTGAAGCGTTGCCCCAAAAATCCTGTACCACAATTTTAAAGGTGTGTTCGCCGCCATCAAGCTGCAAGACGCCCGGTGGAATGAGGACAATGTCAGCGGGATTTATCGCGCTGGAATCGAGTCGCGCCGAGTTGACAAAATCGAGCACGCCGGCATACACCTCGTTGCTCGAATAAAAAGTTAATTTATTGCTGAAATCTCGAAACAGATTATAGATATAACCATTGCCGTAGGCGACCTGGCGATAATCGCGATCCAGATCAAAGTGGTTGTTCAACGCATAGGCGAATTTATCGTAGCGGGATGCAAAGACCAGTTCTTCATCAATATAAAGCTCATTGCGATAGGTGCCGAATTTGTTCGACACGCCATCCATCTCATCAAAGACAGCAATACCGAATGCTACGCGCCCGGCCACGACGACCGAGCCGTTTATCCGGTATGTTCCTCCTCCGGCCGGAGACGGCCAGTATAGTTTGGGCATGAAATCGCCGTCCACCGAAGAAAGCGCATCCAGCGGTTGAATGAGCACTTTGGTGATGGTCGGCGCGACGTTATCAACGACCGTGTATCCCTTGAGCAGCGGATTGATCGGATTGGAAGCGGCATCGCGAATTTCAAAGTGAAGATGCGGATAGCCGACGCCGGTATCGCCGGAGCGCGCAATCAAATCACCCTTCTTGACAGGAAAATCGGTATTTTTCGGATAGAGCTGAATATCAAAACTGTTTTTGCGTTTTTGCGCTGCTTTGACATAGGCTTCGATCTCGTCGTTAAATTTTTCCAGATGACCATAAACGACAATTTCTCCCGTATCAAGCGTCAGGTAAAGAGCGCGCCCGTAGCCAAAAGGCGAGACGCGAATGCGCGAGACGTAGCCGTCCCGTACGGCATAAATCGGATACCCGGTCACGCCCCAGGTTTTAAAATCAACGCCGGCGTGGAAACGGCCGCCGCGCGATTCCGCAAACGAGGAGGTAAAAAGTTGACTGGCATCCGTGGGCCATGCATAATCCTGCGAAAACGTCGTAGCAGATAAAATGATAATCCAAAATGCGACATTTAAAAATCGGTGCTTAATCTTTTTCATAAAATAGAGTTCAGTATTTGTGCAAGTTCTTTTGTTTGTTGCCGGCGATTGAATTGATCAACAAATCCCGCGTCACTAGTATTCAAATCCCAATTTGTGTTTAAAAATTCCACCAATGCTGAATATATTTTTTCCGGATCAAACGATTCTATGGTGTGCGCCGCAGCATAATCCTTGAGCAAGGCATTGGTACATCGACTGGTGCTGACAGAAAAGATCGGCTTGCGCGCGCCAAGATATTCAAACGTCTTGCCGGGGATGAACGTATCCTCGTCCCGCGCCCTGGCGATCAACAACAACGCATCGGCCGAGGCCAGGTGCTTGACGGCTTCCACGTGATCCTTCTGCCCCACCACCGTAACGATGTCGCCCAACTGGCGATTTTTTACCATCTCGGCAAAACCACCAATCGTGTCCAAGCCGACAAATTCAACGGCGAGCTTTTCGCGCAGATCAGTTCTGTTGTTCAACAAAACCAGGGCATCGAGAAACGGCTCCGGATCAGCGAATCGATTGATAGTACCGCTGTAGCAAAGCGTATATTTTGCGTTGGTGTTGATGGACACCGGGAAATCGTCGTGATCAAATCCATTGGTAATCACATGGAATTTGTCCAGTCTTTCTGAACTCGCCTGCAGCGATGCGTCGATTCCAGGCGATGCGGCGACAACCGCCGAGGCCGAGCGCACGACCCGTTTTTGCCATCTTTTATTACATCGATAGTGCCATCGCGTCGGTTCGTAGACGATATGACTTCCGGCCCACCCATCGCGGAAATCCGCGAGCCACGGCAGCCCAAACTTTTTTGCGGCCTTTCGCCCAAGCAGATGCACCGAATGCGGCGGCGATGTCGTCATCAACGCATCAAAATGTTCATCCGCTAACAGTTTTTTAATCTTTTTGAAAGCAAACGGATGCCACAATATTTTGCTGTCCGGCACGAGAAAAAACGGCACGACCTTTTGATTTACAGCGGCAAGCCATCCGCCCTTTTTCTCCGCGGATGACACATGCAGTCTCGTTTTGCCCAGCCGCGCCAAAAGCCGTTGGGGATCGCACGATTCGGTTCGGAAAATTCGGACTCCTTTGACATTCTTTTCCAGCGACGAATCCAGCGCCCAATAGGCAATCGGCTTGACTGTGACGACTGTGGGTTGCCATCCAAACGACGGCAGATATTTGACGAACTTGGCGATACGCTGCGTCCCACCTAATCCAAGCGGTGGAAAATAATATGTCAAAATCAGCACTTTTTTCATATTGAGCGCCAAGATAGTGAGATTTTTTTGCATTTGCAAGACAAGCATTTTTAGACAGTTATTCTGATAAAAAAATGGGCACGAGTACTCACGCAATCGGCTTTTGGAAAATATCACTTGACAGAGCAAAATTTTATTTTTATGTTATTTCTGGAAGTATTCCATTTAAAAAACGTGTCAGGCCCGATATGAATCTAACCGGCAATCCTGCTGTACTTCGACGCGTCAATCGAGTCCGAATTCTTAACAAACTTTTTTTCCACAAATCCTTGAGCAGAGCTCAACTCGCACGCGAGACCGGACTTGATCCCAAAACAATGACCAATTTGTGTGCCGAATTACAGAACGAAAATCTTTTGCAATCGGAACCCGCGCCCGTATGTGGCCGTGGTCGCCCGGGAGAATTATTACAGCTCAATCCGAATGCCGCTTTTTCGATTGGCATTGATATCGGGCCCTATCACGTTACGGCCGTTCTCATCAATTTTCAGGCACAGATCGTTCAGGAGTGGAAACGCCCATTTGAAAAACCAGCCGGCGCCAAAATTCTGTTGCGCACAGTACAAGAAAGCATCGACACGCTGAGCCGGTGGCTTGGCTCGCAAAAGTCCTTCTTGAAAGGCATCTGTTTTGGCATTCCCGGCCTCATCTCACATCAGGACGGCGTGATTATTCAAGCCGTGAACATTCCAAAAATCAACGGCTTGAATATCTTCAACCATTTTCAGGAGATCAACGTCCCGCTTTTTCTTGAGGGATCAAGTGAGGCGCAAACCATTGCGGAAAAATGGCTTGGCGGCCATTACAGTGACAGCAATTTCATCACCATGGATATTGGCTACGGCATTGGGATGGGTATTATGTATCGCGGTGAACTGTACCGCGGCGCTAATGAACGCAGCGGAGAAATTGGCCACACGGTCGTATTGCCTGGTGGGCCACAGTGCACTTGCGGCAAACGCGGCTGCCTCGAAAAAGTCGCCAGCGGCAGCGCGCTGGAAGAAGCGGCGGAGACGCTGCCATTAGAGAAATATGACATACGCAGCCGCGGCGCCAAGGCCATCCACGAGGCCGCGAGTCGTGGCGATAAAACGGCCATCAATATTTTATCAAATTCAGGCATGTACATCGGCATTGCCATTGCCAATGCCATCACCCTTTTTGATCCCGGCGTGGTCGTCCTGAATGGCGGACTGGTGCATGCCGGCGATTTTCTCCTCACAAGCATGAAAGAGGCGATTCAACAAAATTTGATGGCGTTGCCAAACGCCGTTTCCATAAAAACAAGTGCGCTTGGCGATCTGGCCGGCGCACTTGGCGCGGCCATGGTGCCGTTGCAGCACTATTTTGAATGGGAAAAATTTGAACTGTGATCCGCTTACTTGAACAGAGGATTGTTTATGTGCTCAGCCAGCAAAACGTTTTGTCGAACTCATATCATCGTCTTACTTTTCTTGTTTTTCTCTCTCGCCACCGGCAAGAGTTTTTCGCAGCCGGCGTTTCCCGGCGCCGAGGGATTCGGCTCGGACACCCCGGGCGGCCGCGGCGGTCGCATTATTAAAGTCACCACGTTGAATGACAGCGGCAGCGGCAGTTTCCGCGCGGCCTGCGAAGCCACTGGCGCCCGGATCGTGGTATTCGACATTGGCGGCACGATCACCATCACCCGGGACATTTCGATAAAAAATCCGTTCATCACTATTGCGGGTCAAACCGCGCCAGGCGACGGCATTTGCCTCAAAGGCGCCGGACTGCAAATCAGCACGCACGACGTGATTATTCGCGGCCTGCGCGTTCGCGTTGGCGATGCGGCGAACGGACCGGAACCGGGCAACCGCGACGGCATCAGCATTGCCAATCCGAACAGTGAGCCGTACAACATCATTATCGATCATTGTTCGGTCAGTTGGGCCATCGACGGCAACCTCGATTTGTGGTATCCGTGTCATGATATTACCGTGCAATGGAGCATCATCAGCGAGGGATTGCACAACAGCACGCATCCCAAGGGCAAGCACTCCACCGGACTCCTGGTTGGCGACCATGCGCAGCAGATTTCGATTCATCATAATGTTTTTGCGCACAACAACGGCCGCAATCCAACGCTCAAATTTGATACATCGACGGAGATCATCAACAATGTCATTTACAGTTGGGGCTCGTGGGGAGCGACGGAATTTTCAAATGCAGAGAACAAGGATTTTATCCATCTCGCCTCTATTATCGGCAATTATTACAAAGAGGGATTAAAAAGCACGAATCCCATGCCGGTCAAACTCAATTCCGATCTCATTCGGCCCGGCACCAAAGTGTATGTGAAGGACAATATCGCGCGACAACGACCGGACAGCACTGTGGACGACTGGGCGATTGTTGACGGCGGCGATCCGTTCCGGGAGGACGAACCGGCCATGCCGCTGTCCGGCGTGACAATCTACAGT
>CAYSNA010000313.1:0-6671 GCA_964432185.1 uncultured Cytophagia bacterium | reverse complement strand
AAAGCGGCATGCCGTCGTAAATCTCATAGTGGATGGTTACAAGAACATCCTTCAGCGTGGGGTACTGTTGGCCAAGCTGAGGTGATACTTTAAAATTCAGTTGAAGCTGCTTGCCCGGTGGCGGCCACGGCAGGTCCTGCGGCATCCAGTCGAGGCGTTTCTTCCAGGGGAATCGCTCGATGGTCGGACCGACAGCATAATCGACAAATTGAAATGACATGGGATTGACCGCTAAACTATCCAGCCATTGCGGCAAGAGATAGTTGTGCACCGGCTGCCCGTTTAGTCCGCCGATGGGAATCGTGAGGTCATCAATTTGAATTTCGGCTTCTGGGCGGACGGAACGGACAAATTCTTCCTGCGACACAAGATTCCGAAAGCTGATAGTGGCCGCGTTGGGCGCCAACGTGATCTCGCGCTGGATCAGGTCATTTTTCAAGATGAGTGACTTGGGAGTGTCGAGGACTTGTGCCTTGAAAGGCGCCGGATCAATCAACCAGTCCGCGGCAAAAACCGTATCGGTCAAGATAATAAAAACGATAAACAAGAATCGGGTGATAGGCATCTTTGATTTCCCACATCAAAAAAATCTCGAAAAAGGTATCTATCCGGCAAAGTACATATTGAAATTTGTAAATGTTCTTTTTCAGTAAAACTTTACCACGAATTACACAAATTTTGATGAATTCACACGAATTTAAATATTGAAAATCTCGAATTCGTGTCAATTCGTGCATAATTAGTGAAATTCGTGGTCAAAATAAACTCGTACACTATTTCAATAAAAATCAAGGCGTAGCTCATCGGATACAGACCGAAAAAGAATAGCACTGATAACTATTTTTTTATTCTCCGCGGGTATGGCGTTGAAAAAGCTATTCAGATTCGATATGAAAAACTTCCCGCAGGGGTGTTGAGACCGGGCTGCCATCGGCATTTGTCGGCATGAGCGGCGCCATGAACTGCCACCACTTTTGGCAGATCTCGGTGTCGGCGATGCGGTTCCATTGTTCTTCGGACTCGATTTCGGCGTAGGCAAAAAGCGTGTTTGTCTCGTTTTCGAGAAAAATCGAATAGGAACGGACGCCGTGATCAATCAGCGTCCGTTCCAGCTCCGGCCAAATCGGGTTGTGCCGTTTTTCATACTCGGATTCATCGCCCGGATTAAATGACATTTTAAATGCGATACGCATCGGTTAATCCAGCGGCAAAATTTGCATATTGCGGAATTCAGTGGGATGACTTTCCGCTTGAACGGAGATGTAGCCCTTGCTGACCATCACATCGGCGCCGGCATCGAGCAGCGCCTTGGCATCGGCATCGCGGTCATCCAGTTGCGGTTCGGTATATGACAAGACATCCTGGCCATTGATTCGATGCGTAATCATCTCACCGCCGTTCACTTCAATTTCGCAGGTCACCCATTGATCGCCGTGGTAGGTTTCGGACGTCGAGTTCATGCAGTGCTGCAGTTCCAGTTGGCCGTTCAGCACGACATTGGTTCCTGGCGTACATAAATTACCCGTGGTGCGTTCATCCGTGCCGTTGCCGCCGAGAAGCTGGACTTCTATACTGACAGGGAAATTCTGATCCAGGCGCATGGTTTTGGGATCCTGGCAGTGGATCATGACGCCGTTGTTGCGGAGGGCCCAGCCGGCGCCACCGGGAACTTGCTCGCCGACAAAACGGTACTCGCATCGAAATTTATAGTGAGAAAAGCTGTCTTTATAAAAGATGTGACCAAATTTGTCGTCAAAGTTTTCATAATTATCATAGACAACTTTTAGTACGCCGTCTGCTGCCTGGAACGTGTCGAGATAATTTTCGCCCAGTTCATGTCCGGCAAATTTGGGCGTCCAGCCGTCAAGGTTTTCGCCGTTAAAAATGGTGATCCATTGCGGTTCTTTGGGCGCTTCTTTGGCGCACGAGGTAAAAAGAAAAACAAGGCCTATCAACAGGGCAACTAAAAAACCGGTTTTTTTCATGACGCTCTCCCTTTAATTGATTTTGTGTATCCCGATCCCGTTTCTCGGACCAGAGATTTTGCAGAGATGAAGGATTTTATAAAGATGGTAAGAAATGGCTGCCTGAAAGGCACGTGTGACATCTACAAGTCATCGCGAACGATCCCGCGTTGTTGGCGGGAGAGTGTGGCGATCTCCAGCGATAAAAATTTCTCTTACTGTGGAGATTGCTTCAGTCACTCCGTTCCTTCGCAATGACTGCATGCATCACTAATGTGCGACGCACCTTAAAGGTGCGTCGCACATTGACGACTTTTATCGTTTATCCAGCGCATGCAGCGCAAACGCATACGCGCCAATAGAAATCGCTTCGCTGGCATCGAGTCGTGAGATGCCCACAGCAATACGCTTGGACGGATCGTACGGCACGGTGTCGTCGGTTCCCGGAATGGGTACCAAAGTCGCCTCGCCTTTGACAAACGTGGCGAGCTCATCGGCGTCGTGCAAATTATAGGCTTTGGACTCCATGCGGCTGACCGGATCGCCGTCATACGTGTACAACGAGGCGTTCATCTCGTTCACCAGGGCGGAAAGAAAGTACTTGTGCGCCGCCGCCAAACCGCCGCCAATCACCACAATGCCGTCAACAAGAATGGAGGCGTTGGCGATGGCATCGCCGGCCACAACACCGAGTTCCTCAAACGCTTCTTTGGCGGCTTGTTTATCGCCGTCGCGATGGCCTTCGAGAATATCAAAAATATCTTTCGGCGTCAACGCATTCCACTGAGCCGCGCCGGTACGAACCGCATAGGCTTTTTGCACGGCGCGAATGCTGACGCCTTCCTCCACAAATGTGTCCTTGCGAATTTTATTGCGCATGGACCAGATTTCGGCGGACGCGGAATTGTCGCCGAGAAAAAGCTCGCCATCACTGACGATACCGGCGCCAAAGCCAGTGCCGAAGGTTAATCCCAATAAATTTTTATAGCGTTTGTGGCTGCCTGCTTTTTTGAGCTGTTCATTCACCCAGGGCAACAATCCGGCAATCGCTTCGCCATAGGCAAACAAATCGCCATCGTTATTAATATAAACGGGCAAATTAAATTGGCGCTCCAGCATGGGGCCAAGCGCAATGCCGCCGCGAAAAGACGGCAAATTGGCGAGATCGCCAATGACGCCGTTCGGATAATCCGCCGGGCCAGGAAAAGCAAAACTGATAGCCACCGGCGCGCTGGAGACTTTTTCCTTCAACTGGGTGAAACCGGAGACGATGGTGTCAAGGCATTTTTGCAAATCATTCGCATTGGACGGCAGGCGAATGGGCTCGGTAATTACCTTTTCACCTTGAATGGCGGAAAAGACAAAATTGGTGCCGCCGGCATCCAGGGTCAGAACAATTCTATCATCATTGTGGTACGACATGGTTCTTCCTTATTTTTTACTGATGGCAAAAGAGGTCCAGGTAATATAAACAAGCATGGCCAGCGGCACGATTAAGCCGATCAGAACGGATGTGTTATCAGCCACGAGTCCCATAATCGGCGGAATGATGGCGCCGCCGGCAATGGCTGTCACCATCAAACCGGACAGTTCGTTGGAGCGGTCCGGCATGGCATCCACCGTAATGGAGAAGACCAGCGGAAAAATATTGGCGAATCCAAGTCCGACCAGAATAACCGCCGGAATGGCCAGCGCCTGAACGCCAAAGAACAACAAAGCGATGCCGACGATGGAGGTGATGCTGGTGATAATCAAAAATGTTTTGGGGGATACCCAGTTCAGAATAACGCCGCCGAGAAAACGGCCAATGGTGACGGCAAGAATGAGCAAGCCGGCGCCGAGAACGCCAAACGAGGAAATATCAATACCAAAACTCTCTTCAAGATAAAGCGGAATGCCGGAACTCATACAGACTTCGGCGCCAACGTATGTGAAAATCGCAAGCACCATCATCAAGACAAATTTGTTTTTCAGCAACGCAAAACAACTGGCAAACGACGCGGCCTGACTGGTGCTTGCCTGTTCATCAACTTTTAAAAGTGAAACGGTGAATAACGTGACGAGCAAGGACGCGGCAAAAACTGGAAAAACAATGCGCCAATCGCCGGACCAGACCAGCGCGGCGCCGGAGATAATCAACGGGGCGGATAACGAGCCGATGGCTTTGACAAATTGCGCGATGGACAAATTGCGCGAATACTTGCCTTCGGCTGACACGTCGCGCATGATGGGATTACCGGCCACTTGCAGCACAGAGGCGCCGGCGCCGATAAACATCACTGTGGACAAAAACACCGGAAAAGAGTTCATGCCAAAAAATGTCGGCACGATCAAACCGAGCAGCGCAATGAACAAACCGAGTACGAGAATTTTTTTGCGACCGATTTTGTCCTGCAGAATTCCCATGGGAATGGACAAAAGGGCAAACATACCAAAGCCGACGAACGGCAGCAGTTGCGCGACCGCATTGGACAATTCAAATGATTCTTTGGCCATGCCGACAAACGGGCCGACGGCATCGGCAAATCCCATGCATAAAAAAGCTAAAAAGATCGGGATGGTTTTCCAGTTCATGTGGTTCTCCTCGATGATGTGTGCGGTGTTTCAAATTGAAGTGGAGCAATATAAGATAATGAACCCGAAAATTCCACATAAAATTAATTCAACAAAACAACTTGATCGAAATGGGCACCGCGGCATTGTCTTTTGGGATTTCCCTTGATTCTCAAATTAATTGGCATAAATTGGTGCCTATCTAACGCCGCTTTTCATGCCTCTATAAAATACTCGTCAAAACGCGGAGATTTGACCATGCCATTCAAATTGATCCCTGACTCACTTGTATTAATGATGATGTGTTTCGTCTCTTTTTCCCTAGCTCAACCTGGTCAAGTTGAAAAATATAATATTTATGAAATCGAATTTTCCGGACCGAAATTTTCTGTGAGAGATAATCCGGTGCGCGATATTGATTTGACAACAGAATGGCAGCACGAGAATGGAACACGCTTGACAATTTTGGGATTTTATGACGGCGACGGCACTGGCGGCCTGGCTGGTGATGTTTTCAAAGTTCGATTTTGTCCGACCGAAATCGGCACCTGGATCCTGGTCAAAACAATTTCAAATCGCAAAGAATTGCAGGGGCAACAGGAAGGCCTAGTGATCAAGTGCACTGAATCCGATCGCTCCGGATTTTGGTGCGTGGATGAAAAGAGCAATGGTCAGCGCTGGTACAAACGCTCGGATGGCTCGCATCCGTACATTGTTGGCAATACGATGTACACGTTCCTCTCCGAATATGATCAGGATGGGCCGAACGGCAGCGCCATCGCCACGGATGTTCGGAAAAATGCCGAGTATTTTACAAAAATACGATTCGGCATCACTGGCGGACGTTATCCCAATCCTATTGAAAAACCGTTTCTTGATGAAAACAGCCAGCCAACGGATGACGGCGCCTTTTCACATCGACCGAATCCGAGGTGGTTTTCGCAACGTGTCGATCTGGCGGTGCAAACCGCGTTTGGCCACGACTTGATTGCCGACATCATTATGAACGGACCAGACACGAAAGCAAATCGCGCCATACTCAAAGCACTACAAAACGACGGCGATCCATCGCCTTTTCTCAAATATATGGCAGCACGCTATGGCAGTTATCCGAATGTCTGGTTTTGTTTGTCCAATGAGTGGGATATTAAAAAGCCCAATTATTCTGTGCAAGAGGTCATTGATATTGGCCAGGAATTCAGATCCTATTTACCCTACCCATCGCCTGTCAGCATTCACGCCAATCAACGCGACTGGTACGCCGAAATCAATACTGAGCCAAGCTGGAATGATCATGTCATTATTCAGAATAAACTAAAAACGCTCTATGCCGCGGCGGATGTGATCTGGCGAAACTACTGGATCGGCGATCAAAAACCGGTCATTAATGATGAGCTGGCGTATCAAGGCGACGGCGATGGATGGCGTGAGGAGGATGTGATTGAGGCGATGATCGGTGCCTTTATGGGCGGCGGGTATGGTTCCACGGGATTCAAACATCCGAAAACAAAACAGGGGCATTATTTTTCCGGCGCCTTTTCGGTGGATGAACATACGGCCGCCGATAATTTAAAATGGATGCGGGATATCATTGAGCGCGACATTACTTTTTGGCAAATGGCGCCGATCCATTTTTCCTATACGGGCCATATATCGAGCAGCATTTTCCAAAATCTCGAGGATACGTTTCGAGTAATGGAATGGCCCGGACACGAATATGTGTTGGCGACCAATGCGGCAAAAAAAGGCGTGCAAGCCCGTTTGCCCAATGGGTCGTGGACGGTGACGATGTACGATATCATCAACAAAGAAAAAAGAACTCTGTCAACCAGCGCATCCGGAAGGTTTGATTTTGATACTCCGGAGTCACGAGCGGTTCTTTTTCATTTTAAAAAGAATAACTAACTTTTTACAGACAGAAAATTTCGGTCTAAACCAGAGATGGCTCTGAGACCATAGGTCACAACCAAAAACATCTAAACCATAATTTTTCGAGGGAAAGGAGTCAAATCGGACAATATCAATCTCCCAGAGAATCTCGGCGCTCTGCGGCTTTTACGGTTTATAATATTTTTAAATAGTACTAAATATTTCGATCAGAAGAACGATTTTTTCCCGACTTATAAAACGGACAGGTCGTTGTTTGGATTCTCT
>CAYSNA010000312.1:0-6707 GCA_964432185.1 uncultured Cytophagia bacterium | reverse complement strand
AAAACACAGTTTTGCAGATTGTATTACAGCTAAAAATGGGGTGGACCAGAATGATTTTACCGGCCAATAACAACGTCATCAAATCTGTGTAAGTCTGTTCACATCCGTGTCCGATTCAATAATTTTGATGTGCGAAATCCCTCGCGAGGGGTTTCGCATGGGGATTTGAGCTGATTGTTCATTTACCGTTTTTCTTCCCGGCCATCCGAATATTTCGCAAACCGTCCACGTTCCCGGGGATGAACATGGTCGTGATTTTTCCACGGCCAGCCGCCAAAGCGTGTCGTTTGATAATCGTAAAACGCCTGGCGAATTTCTGCGGCCGTATTCATCACAAAGGGGCCGTGCTGCACCACGGGCTCGTTGATGGGTTTGCCCTGCAACAGCAAGAGGTATGCGTCCTCCGATCCATTTTCGATGAACACCGGGGACTCGGCCAGCAACTCGATGGAATGATAGGCTTCAACATCAATGCCGGCGACTTTAATGTGATCGCCCCGATAAAAATACAACGATCGATTTTCTTCCAGCGAAGCGGGTGGCAGCGTCCAGGTCGCATTGGCTTGCATGGAGATGAGCCAGATGGCGACGTTATTGTGCGGATCCGCCGCCCAGGAATCCGGCGCCGGCGGCGGCGCTACGGTGTCGGCAATTTTTCCGGCAATGACGGTGACCTTTGTCACGTTTCCGTTTTGGTCTTGTTCGTCATACACAGGAATATCTTCAGCCCACAACATGGCGTAATGCGGTTTGGCGAATTTGCGATCGCGGGGCAGATTCAACCAGATTTGAAACAGCTCCAACGGATTATCCGCCTTTTGATGTAGCAGCGGAAACATTTCGGCGTGCTGCAAACCGGAACCGGCGGTCATCCATTGGACATCGCCCATGCCGTAGCGTCCGGCGGCGCCGTGGGAATCGGAATGATCGACAAAACCATTGAGCACAACCGTCACGGTTTCGAAACCGCGATGGGGATGCGCCGGAAAACCGGGAATGCGCTCGCCGTGGTACATGCGCCAGCCGTCTTTTGTAGTGAAATCCTGGCCAAGATTTCGTCCCGCCAGCGACGCGGCCGGCCCCAGTTCGTCGTTGCCCGCGGGATAATAATCGAGGTGATGCACGCAGAATAAAAACGGATCCAACGTCTCCCAGGTAAAGCCGAGCGGCCTTATGTTGGTGATCAATTTGTTATACATGGCTGCACCTCATATTTTATGATCGTCTGTTAAATTTTGAAACTGAAACGTCTATGTCGTCCGTGAAAATCTGTTTCCCGTGCTTTTAAAAGCTGTAGCTCACAAACGCTACTTTTTTGCTGTCCGGGCTCCACGACGGCACATTGATGGTACCCTGCCCGCCGTACAAATACGCGACAACTGTGGGTTCGCCGCCGTCAAACGGCATGGTGCGCAGCATCACATGTTTGTAATGCGGATGGGCGCCGGCATCGATCTCCGGCGGATAGGATAAAAACAGGATCGTTGATCCATCCGGCGAGACATGCGGGAACCAGTCGTTCCAGTCGTCGAATGTGAGTTGCTGCTGATCGGCGCCGTCGGCTTTCATGCGCCAGAGCTGCATGGTGCCGGTTCGCGCCGAGTTGAAATAAATCCACACGCCGTCGGGCGAATATTCCGAGCCGTCGTCCAATGTGGGTTGGTCCGTGAGCTGCGTTTCTTCGCCGCCATCCACGGAAATTTTATAAATATCGTACTGCCCGTTTCGTTCCGCCGTGTAGATCAGCCATAAATCATCCGGCGACCAGCCGTGAAAATAGGACGGCGTTTTATCGGTGACGCGTTTTGGCGTGCCGCCATCAATCGGCACGATAAAAATAGCCGAGCCGCCGCCCGGTTCGCCATCCATGTGGTGGCTGATGCCGAGCTGTCTGCCATCCCAGGAAATGACGTGATCGTTGTTGTTGCGCGTCGCAAAGTCGGTATCAATTGATGTGGGCTCGCCGCTTTGTAAATCAAAGCGGTAAAGAAGTCCCTTGCTGTTGTAGATCAGCGCCTTGCCGTCGCGCGTCCAGTTCGGCGCTTCCAGCGTCGCATCGGATTCATAAACGACGGTACGATGTCCGGTTTTCACATCCATAATTTCCAGCCGGCTGCCGCTAAAATCCTGGTACGGCGTATAATTTTCCGGCGCCGGGATGTCAATTCGCACATTCGTCACCCGCGCTTGCTCAAGAACATCCGCATTGTGGGCGCAGACCGCCAAACCCACGTAGAGTGAATCGCCAAGTGATAATTCGATTGAACCGGTTGTCGTTAGCGGCTCGCCAAATTTGGCCGCGCGCATGATAAAGGTATCACCCTGTTTTTCAAATTGAAGAATATCGGGGGCTTTGATATCTGCGGCCACTTCTTCCGTGTCCATGTCAAAATCACGGCGGAATTGCAGCGAGGTGAGACCATCGCCGTGCACCACGGCATCAGCATACGGCGCATTGGTGTCGAGCGATGTGCGTACCATCCAGCCGACCTTGCGGTGCGGATCAACACCTTCTCCGATAAACTCAAACTGCGCGGTGAGAATAAAATTGCCGCTCATTTTTCGCCAGAGGTAACAAAAATCATCATTTTTAAACCACATGTTTTGGCCGGAACCGCTGATGAGATAGGTTTGCGATTCAGCGTCGTAGTCAACCTCACCGGGAATGTTGACGGTGCCGACATCACTGCTGGTGGTGAACACACCAGTACTCGCTTCTTGCTCTGAGGACATACAGGATAACATGGCTATAAGGGCTCCAAGAAAAAAAACGTGAAGGACAAAACTTTTTACTGTTTGCATGCGCGGCTCCTGCCAGTTGTAAACGGAGGGATTTTTATTGTACTGGAATGTATAAAGACTGGGAGAATAATTCAATATCGATTATGACAGACCTCTGTTACAAGCAGGTCTGTCATAAAACGATTTATTTCATCACAACCATTTTGCGCATGCGGCTTTCCTGGCCCACGTTTAATTTATACATATAAATGCCGCTTGGCAGCGCCGCGGCGTCAAACATGATGTTGTGCGAACCGGCTTCAAATTGACCGTTCGCCAGCGTGGCGACCTTTTGGCCGAGCATGTTAAAAACGTCAAGTTGCACATGTCCCTGCACAGGCAGATCAAATTCGATCGTCGTGCTGGGATTAAACGGATTCGGATAATTTTGCGCCAAATGCAAGGTCGTGGGAAGAGTCGTCTCCTCCTCTTGAACATCCGTGCGAATTCCAATGGTCATCCAGATCGGATTGGTCGCGCCGGTGAGGAACTGCATTTCATCTCCCGTACCGGTAATGCCGTCGTTTTCCAGTTGACGCCAAAAGACGCCATAGTTTTGGCCGTCCGTGTATTGATAAATCATGGCTCGATCATCCGGAGAAAAGTCCGGGCGGCCGAGCGCCTGACCGTTTTCGGCAACCAGGCCGATATCACCGGTTTCGAGGTTGGCGGCGTAAATGCTGACGTTGCCGAACTGATCGATATAATCCAGCGCCATGACAAAATCATTGTTTGATGCGAGCACCGGATTGCCAATATTGACGCCCTCCGGCTGCGGCGGGAAAATACGCGTAATATTGCCGTCGGTTATTCGCAGCGCGTTGATATCCCAATATTCCAGCGTGTCGCCGGTTGCCTTGACATTGATATTCAAGGCATCATAGATTACAAACTGATTGTCAAGCGTCCAGTCCAGCGCATCCGCGTAAGCGACAAATCCGGGTTGCTCGCCCTGGCTATAGGTTTGCGAATACAGTTGATAGACCTGGTCACGATTTGCATCGAGCAAATCAAGTACATAAATCAGCCCATCAACAATGTTGCTGACCGCCGCGATTTTATTGCCGTTCGGTGAAATCGCCAGATTCCAGAACGAGCCGCTATCATCAAGTTGTTCTTCGCCGCTGCCGTCGGTGCCGGCGATCCACGGATTATAATCCAAATCAACAAAAAGCACAAACGAGCCGTCATCCGAAACCGAAGCTTTGCTTAACAGCGGTCTGCTGGCGATCTGTTCGATGGTAGAGCCATCGGTGCTGACGCGGTATAAAAGACTGGTGCCCGAGTCCGTGGCCAATACCCAGTCCTGGCCGACAACCGGCTGTTCAATCGGCGGCGGCGGCGTGCCCGTTCCATCGGTAATGCCTACCTGATCGTACGCATTAAAAATGGCGGTCTGTTCGCCCGAAGCTTGGCCGTACAAATCCGCCGCGGAACGGCCGAGCGCGATACGCGCATCAATAAACTGGGAGCTGCGGGTCAGATAATTGGCAAGCGCGCGATAATAGATTTTTTCCGCCTTTTCCATGCCAATGGCCTGAACGACCAGATAAAACGCGCGATTGGGAATGCCACTGTTGACATGCACACCGCCGTTATCGCCATCCTCGGTGTTTGGCAGGTTTTGGAACTGATTCATGTGCGCCGGTTGTTTCGAAAAAGCCACTTTGGGACCGTCCGGCTGTTGCATGTCGCGCAGGGCATCACCCGAAATTGTCGGCGTTGTGACTTCTTCCCCCAAAAGCCAGTTGGCGTTGGCGCCCTTGTGATAAAACTCCACCGCAGTGCCAAAGACATCGGCAAAAGATTCGTTCAACGCGCCGGATTGATTTTCATAAATCAAATTGGCGGTATTTTCCACCACGCCGTGCGTCATTTCGTGTCCGGTCACATCGAGCGATCCGGCGAGATCGGAAAAACTGTTGCCATCGCCATTGCCAAAAAACATCGCCTTGCCGTTCCAAAACGCGTTGTTGAATTTTTCTTTGATATTGACAATCATGTACATGGTGCCGCCATTGCCGTCAATACTGTTGCGGTTGTGTACGGCGCGGTAATAATCATAAACGATGCTGCCATAAAACGCGGCAGACACGGCATTGGGATTTTGCCAGACATTCGGATTCGACGTGGTGTTGTAATACAGCTTGTCGCCATCGCTGTTTTGCGCGTCAAAAACGTAAATGGCGCCCTGGGCGTTGTCCGGCAGGGTCGAGGCGCCGGTATTGAACATTGGTTTTGTCGTGTCGATCATGTAATAGTCCGCACCGATTTGATAGGCGCCAAAATTTCGCGTTAGACCGCTCAGGTCTGTGCCGCTGGCGTTGACCGGCCCGTCATAACAGACGCGGTTGGCCGAATGCAAAATGTCGCCGCTGTGCGCATCCACAAAAATCTCCAGATTTTTATCCACCGCCGGTCGCAGCGTGACGATATAGGCAAGATGCGTTTTACCATTCTGCATCGGGTAGATCGTCAATGACGTGGATTCGATGCTTTCGCGATTGTTCGTATTCGCGGCCTTCAGCGCGATATCCTCGGCTTGTTTGGCGAGCAAAGCGGGCTTGGTCTTCAAATTATTGTCGATCGGAAACAAGCGTCCGTTTGCCGAAATGAGACGATTGTGTTGATCCTGGTGAAGGTAAATATCTTTGCCGTACACCGGGATGTTGGCGTAAATCTGCTGCAAGCGAATGTGCTGCATGCCGAGATCGTCGCGGATCACTTTGACGATTTCCAGCCGATCATCCTCGGATGTGAGTCCGAATGTTGATTTGTGATTTTTGCTGAAGACCTGCACCACATCGTTTATACTGGCGGTTGAAGAGAGGTCCGGCAACAGATTGTCCGAGTGGATGTATATCGGCACGGCCTCATTTTTTGACCAGTAAATTTCGGTTGAATTGGCTGTTGTGCTTCTCAAACCGAGAAGCGCTTGCGCTTTTGACAAAGCAGCCTGCTGCACCGGCCGAGCTGACGCCCTGTTGCCATCTTTCCATAAACGAATGGTTTCGCCCATGCTTGCGGCTCTATTTTTAAAATCATCGGATTTTGTCAGTGTTGTGTGGCTGTTTTTTTGATGTTCATGGTAACGTGAATTTTCTTTTTCCAGCGCAAAAACAGTGACGGCAAAAAGGAACAGAGAGAATATCATCCATCCGGCAATTCGCGAAACGGAAATCTTTATCATAATAACTCCCAAAATTTACATTACGGTTTTAAAAGATTTTTCAGTTGAGCCAGCCACGCCTTTAATTCAGGCGAGACATCCGACATGGCGCCGGCACCGGACCAAAACAACGAGTAGGATGTGTCTGCGGTGGCGTAAGTCAAACTGGAGGTCATGTTGCCTTTGTCATTCAACGGTTGATCGAGAATGGTTGATGAGACAAGAGATTGTTGCAGTTTTGCCAGCTCATGTGTCGGCACTGCTTTTGACCACATGAGCGAATCCTGCTGCCCCGGACGTTTTTGGAAAAATTCAACCGTGCCGGTCGATGCGATGTGATAGAACTCTACCAGCCCGGTGAGCCCGCCGCCTTCCGAGTATGTGATGTCAAACGGCTCTGTCATTTCGAGCTGCTGCGCACTCACGGCTTTGGATTTTTTTGAATTACACGATGTGGAGACAAGCGCCGTAAAAACAAGCGCGACGAGAAAAATATTAACTTTCATTCACTACCCTCTCTGGATTAACAAAACAGGAAGGCAAAAACACTGGTGCAGAAAAGAAAATTCCGGGGGGAGTAATAATGGCGAGTTATTTTTTTTTACAAGGATGATTCAGACATTTTCATTCGATAAATCGAATCACGTTGTAATCAAAGTACAATTCCAAACCACGATTGACACGGAGGACACCAGAGGACATTTTGATTCCTAGCCTTTTCTCCAAAATACGTTCTTCGTGTCCTTTTAGCGCTTGG
>CAYSNA010000311.1:1521-6722 GCA_964432185.1 uncultured Cytophagia bacterium | reverse complement strand
CCGGCCATTCCGGAACGGCCAAATCCCAAGAACACCATGCGCGATATTTTTGTCGGCCTCATCCTCGGCCTTGGCCTCGGCGTTGGTTTGGCGTTCGCTCTTGATCTGCTCGATCAAAGCATTCACACCCCGGAAGATGTCGAAAAACATCTTGGCATTTCTGTCATCGGAACCATTCCGCATATCGAAGCGGTGGCGAAAAAGTCAACAATCCGTAAAAAAGCCGCTGCCACGACTATTGGGCGAAATGGCCATACTGCGAAAAACGGTGACCTGGACGAACGCGCCTTTCAATTACTGCCGCTTCTCGGCAGCAAAAATCCTCTTGTCGAAGCCTATCGAAACCTGCGCACCGATCTGCAATTTGTCAATGTTGATAATCCGATAAAATCCATCATGTTTACCAGCGCCACCCCGGGTGAAGGTAAAAGCCTCAATACTGCCAATTTGGCGATCTCCTTTGCCGAGCTCGGCAAAAAAGTCCTGGTTGTCGATTGTGACATGCGCAAACCCATGCAGCACAATATTTTTCAAGTCGAAAAACAGATGGGCGTGTCCGATTTTCTCGCGCGCGATCTCGATATCGATTCGATTATTAAAAAATCCGCCATTACCAATTTGAGTCTCATCACCGCCGGCACATCGCCGCCGAATCCGGCAGAAATGCTGGACAGCCGAAAAATGAGCGAACTGGTCAGGGCGCTGGAAAGTCGTTTTGATCTCGTGCTCTATGATTCACCGCCGCTCATTGCTGTGAGTGATCCGAAAATCCTCGCGCCCAAGGTGAAAAATGTTCTGCTGATCGTGCGCGTCGGCAGAGCCAATTATCGACTGGTCAAAGAGGCCTACAGTCGCCTGGATAAAGTCGATGCCAAAGTGGTTGGCGCGGTGTTGAATGGCGTCGGCACCAAAAAAGGCTATGGCTATTATTCGCGCTATAACTATTATCACAACGCCGAGTATTACACCAGCAGCAGCGATAAAAAACCGGAATCGCGCAAAAAGAAACCCTACAGCAAACCGCAATTGTTTAAAACTTGATAGTAAAAAGTAGAAAGTAAAAAGTCTTTTTACGTTCCGCTTTAGACTCCATGGATAAGGTCTCGCCACATATGACAACGCAGGCTCCCAAAAACTTTGCTCTTATCGGGGCGGCCGGGTATATTGCGCCGCGCCACATGCAGGCCATCAAGGACACTGGCAATCGATTGGTCTGTGCCCTCGATCCCAGTGATTCGGTCGGTATCCTCGACCGCTATTTTGATGATGTCGAATTTTTCACCGATTTTGAACGCTTTGATCGCCATGTCGGCCTGTTGCGCCGTAAACAACACGCCGATACCCTCGATTACGTCAGTATCTGCTCGCCCAACTATCTGCACGATGCGCACATCCGTTTTGCCCTGCGCAACCATGCGGACGCCATCTGCGAAAAACCGCTGGTGCTCAATCCCTGGAACCTCGATGCCCTGGAAGAGGATGAAGAAGAAACCGGCCAGCGCGTTTACAACGTCCTGCAACTGCGGGTGCACCCGACCATTCAAGCCTTGAAAAATCGTATCGAGTCGGATACCTCCGGCACACGTCATCTCATCGATCTCAGCTATATCACCCGCCGCGGCCATTGGTACCACTATTCCTGGAAAGGCGCCGTGGAAAAATCCGGCGGCGTCGCCACCAACATCGGCATTCATTTTTTTGATATGCTGATGTGGATTTTCGGCAGTGCGCAAAAAAGTCACGTGCACGTGGCTGATATTAAAAAGATGGCCGGTTTCCTGGAACTCAAAAATGCTGATGTGCGCTGGTTTTTGTCTGTTGATGGCAACGACCTTCCTGAAAGCACAATTCAATCCAATCGACCAACCTATCGCTCGATTAAAATTGATGACGAAGACATTGAATTTTCGGATGGATTTACCGATTTACATACCGTGGTTTACCAGGACATCCTCACCGGACATGGCTATGGCATTGCTGATGCGCGTCCCTCTATTGAGTTAGCGCACGATATTCGTAGCGCACCGTTGAGTGCGGGTGATGTGCGGATGAGGCACCCGTTGGTTGGGAAAAAGTGAAAAGTTTAAAGTCAAAAGTAGAAAGTGGACAGAGCCAAGTTTCTCGTTCCGTCCGCACAGCGGCGGAATGCCTGGATGGACGCTCCGCGTCCATGTATCATAGTATACCTAGCCATTGCTTGTAGCACACCTTGAGATACTGTCAAAAATGTAATCCTGTCAGGGCTTTGCTCGACAAAAACACTATATATTGATGTTCAACTGATCAAAGTGGCAATATATAGGTCGATTATAGCCCTGACAGGGTTTTCCGACAGCCTCTCAAGGTGTACGACAATTTATTTCTCGATCCGTCCGCTCTGCGGCGGAATGTCTGGACGACGCTCTGCGTCCATGGCAAAACCAACAAGTGGACTCAGAGCGCTTTTTCCGAATTTTACCGCTGCTTGATAGGCCCCCATACGTTGGAGATCCGAAGAGATTTTCAAAAATAGTTTGATCTTTAACTGACGAGTTCCTATCTTTTAAAAAAGCAAAAAAATCGGGGGATTAAAAATTATGGAAATTACACTCGAAAAAACATACCAATTGCTGGAAAAGTTGGCAGATTATGTCATGACCGAGATTCCGGCAATAAAGGATAGTATAAATCGCCTTGAACAACGGGTGGATCGCCTCGAAGAAAAAGTAGATCGCCTTGAACAACGGGTAGGTCGCCTTGAACAACGAATGGACAGTCACGAACGAAAAATAAATATAATCATTGAAGGCCAGGACGCCCAGGCAAAGCAACTCGATATCATCCGCATAGACATGCGTGCTGAATTAGCGACCCTCGACTTGCATGAACACCGTATCGGCAATCTCGAAGAGACAAATTATGGCTCGCGTATTCGAGATGCGGAAAATGATTAAAGGCTGTTTTCGCATTTTTTATCATTTGAAATTGAGAACCCCCAATTATAAAAACATCAATAATGCCGGCATCTAAAGAAAAGCCCGTCTCTTATTATCGCAAACCGGATGATATGTCTGTCGAAGAATGGCAAATCGCCCTTCGCCGTCAGTTTGCCGAAAAACAAAATTTTAATGTGCGAAATATCGGCGATCATCCTGTCTTTTCCGATTTCCTCGTCTACAATCCCGTGTCGGATAATGAATACAAAGTCGCCATTCGCAGCCGCGAGTTTGGCATGAACTTTTGCTCGTGCCCGGATTATAAAGTCAATGAACTCGGTACCTGCAAACACATCGAGTTTGTGCTGCAAGATTTGACTAGACCGGAAAACGAACCGTATTGGCAGCAGGGCATCGAGCTTCCCTACTCGTCGCTCAGTTTGCAGTACGGTCGACATCGGCGTATATTTCTCCGCATCGGCGACACGAATGCTCAGGAGATTCAAAAAATTGCCGACCCCTATTTTGATAACAACAGTTTCCTCAAACCGGAAGCCTATTATTTTATTGAAGGATTTATTGAACAAGTCAAACAACTCGATCCGCATTTTCGCGTGTATGACGACGCCTTTGATTATATTATTTATGTTCGAGACAAAAACAATCGAATCAAAAGCATTGAATATAAACTGCCGGAAGGCATAGATAGCCCCTATTTTAACGATCTCTTGAAAACCAAACTCTATCCCTATCAAAAACAGGGCGTGTTGTTTGCCGCAAAAGCGGGACGAGTTCTGCTTGCTGATGATATGGGATTGGGCAAGACCATTCAGGCCATTGGCGCAACCGAACTGCTGGCTCGGGAATTTGGTGTGACAAGCGTGTTGATCATTTGTCCGACATCTTTGAAATATCAATGGAAAAATGAAATCGCAAAATTTACCGAGCGCGATATTACGGTTATTGAGGGGCCATTAGATAAACGAAAAGATCAATATCAAACGGATCAATTTTATAAAATTGCCAGCTATGGCGTGGCGTTGAACGACATCGAGGTTCTCAACAAAATGGCGCCAGATCTTGTTATTCTCGATGAAGCCCAGCGCATCAAAAATTGGAAGACCAGGACCGCGCAAAATATTAAAAAGATCAAATCCGATTTTGCCATTGTCCTCACCGGCACACCGCTTGAAAATCGCCTTGAAGAACTGCATTCGATTGTTGAATTCATAGACAAATATAAACTCGGCGCGCTGTTTCGTTTTGTGCACAACCATCAAATTATGGACGACAGCGGCAAGGTCGTTGGCTATGAGCATCTGAATCAGATAAATGAAACGCTCAAAGATGTGTTGCTGCGCCGCACAAAAGCGGAAATCCGCGATCAATTGCCCGAGCGCGTGGATAAAAACTATTTTGTCGATATCACGCAGGAACAATATGATATCCACGAAGACTATGCTTCTCTTGTTGCTCGACTCGTCAGCAAGTGGAATCGATTCGGCTTTTTAAAAGAACCCGATCGCCAGCGATTGATGATTGCGCTCAACTGCATGCGCATGGTGAGCAACAGCACCTATATCCTGGATCAGGAAACGCGCTTCGACAAAAAGATCGATGAGCTGATGACCACCTTGCAGGAAATTTTTGAAAACAGCGAGGAAAAGGTCGTCATATTCAGCCAATGGGAGCGCATGACGCGCCTCGTTGCCGCCGAATTGGAAGCGATGGGCATTGGTTTCGAAAACTTGCATGGCGGCGTACCGAGTCCAAAACGCAAAGAAATAATCGACAATTTCAAAAATGATCCGCAAAAAAGAGTCTTTCTGTCGACCGATGCCGGCGGCGTTGGATTGAATTTGCAATCCGCCAACGTCCTCATCAACCTTGATTTGCCCTGGAATCCCGCCGTATTGGAGCAGCGTATCGCTCGCGTACATCGTTTGGGACAAAAGAGAAATGTTCGCATCATCAATTTTATCTCCAAAAATACCATCGAGATGCGAATCCTGGAACTGATCAGTTTCAAGCGATCGGTCTTTGACGGCGTACTCGACGGCGGTGAAGATCAAGTGATGATGGACAAAGATCGCTTTAAGAAATTCATGGCTTCCGTGCAGGACATTACCGACGAAAAAGCAGCGGTACGCGAGGATTCAACGGAAGAGAATGAATTGGAACAATTGGTTGAAGAACCTGCGGAAAAACCGTTAAAAGCCGCACGAAAACCCGTGAAACAGTCCGCACCAACCAAACGCTCTATGACCGAAAAGCCCGCATCAGATA
>CAYSNA010000311.1:0-1511 GCA_964432185.1 uncultured Cytophagia bacterium | reverse complement strand
TTGGTTGAAGAACCTGCGGAAAAACCGTTAAAAGCCGCACGAAAACCCGTGAAATCCGGGAAACAGCTCGCGCCAACCAAACGCTCCATGACCGAAAAGCCCGCATCAGATATGAGCGAACTCGTTTCAACCGGACTATCGTTTCTTGAAAAAATTGGATCAACTGTCGCGGCTATTCAATCCGGCGCCGTTCAGGTAAATGACTTTATCGAGGTCGATGAAAAGACCGGACAATCGTCGCTGCGAATTCCGGTCAAGGATAAAGAGACAGTTGAAAAAGCATTTCAATCCATGGCTGATTTGTTTAGCGCATTTGCCAAGAGTTTTGCGGAAAAGTCAGCGCGTGATGACGGGGATAAATAACGATCGTGCACTATTCAACTACCTGCTACTGTAAATTTGACAGCAATTTATTATGATCGAAATTGTTACTGAAAAAATCTCGAAAACGCAATTAAAAAAGGTTTGCCAGGCACATTATGCCACAATGGTCAAGTTTGTCGTTGACATCGATCGAAAAATTGTGGCATTGGGAGGTGAGATGCATGCTGACGCCGAGACACTTTTGCTGGAAAAGGGATCTCATCAAACATATCTATGGGGCGGCAACCTCTATCCCTGGAATAAGCAAGAAAATCGCATCGAGTTTACAAGCTTTATAAACATCCGACCACTAGATGATAATATGGGCATGGAAGTCATGGATGAGTCAATCAAGATCAGGATAAAGGAATTAATCGAAGGGTTGGTACTTGCACCAAACGAAACAATGGAGCCCCTTGACTAATGCCCGTTTGGCACAAAAACCTGCGTGGCCGATTTCATACTTTTCCCCAGTACCAACAAATCATTATGGTGGCCAACGAGTTGAACCGGGCGCAAAACATGATCACCGTACCTCTGGAATATCACAATGCCCTGGAACGTGCCTTGGAATTGACCGATTTTTTATCTGCTGATGAACGGTGGAAGCCAAAGCTCAAAGAACTGCGCCGCGCTCGGGAAATTATGGCTATGTTTTATGACAATCCAACACCAACAGACACACGTGTGCTGCAAAAGTGCTTTGTTCAGCTCGATGCTTCGGCGTGGAACTATTTAAGAGGAAATGTTTAAATAGTGTTTTAAATTTTCAATGTCCGCTAGTCGGGCACTTTCACCTGTTGACTTTAGATCACGACATCCTCGACTTGGACTTTATATTTGTATTTCTTCTCTCTCAACCTTATATTTGCTGGAATCGCATCACGACCAAAGGGGACCGTTATGTCCGAGATTACACTGGAAAAAACGCACGCTCTGTTAGAAAAACTGGCCGAATATGTCATGACGCAGGTGCCAACGCGACAGGAAATGAATGAGCGCTTTGAGCAGATCGATCAGGAGCTCCTGGATATTCGTAGTGAACTCGGTTTGATTCGGGCGGAGCAGCGCGTGTTTTCGCAATCTTTTGAACTGCATCACAAGCGATTGGAACGACTGGAAGAACGGTCGGCCGGCTATAATCGCGT
>CAYSNA010000310.1:0-6732 GCA_964432185.1 uncultured Cytophagia bacterium | reverse complement strand
ATGAATGGAACTCCGATTGAACGGCTATGATGAACCACGACGGATTTTGACAATGATCTGTTCTGATCCGTTGAATCCGTAATATCCGTGTTCCATTTTAAATCTTAATCTGCAACGAGTTCATGCAAATAGTTTTCCGGATCGAGGTCTTCTTCATCCGGACGGCGTTCGAGAAATTGCACAACGTACGGATCTTCACTTTGCTTCATCTCGTTCAGCGTGCCGAGAAATTTTACTTCACCCTCATGCAACAGGCAGATGCGATCCGCAATCAGCTCAACCGAGGCCATTTCGTGCGTCACCACGACGATGGTCATTTTGAGCGCGGTCTTTAATTTTAAAATGAGATTGTCGATGCCGACCGCCACAATAGGATCGAGCCCGGCGGACGGTTCATCGCAAAACAGAATATCCGGATCCATGGCGATGGCGCGCGCCAATGCGGCGCGCTTTTTCATGCCGCCGGAGAGTTGCGACGGCATAAAATCCTCAAATCCTGACAGCCCGACCAGATTCAGTTTCATGCGCATCATTATTCTGATCACTGCCGGATCCTGCGGCGTATGTTCCACCAGCGGCAGCGCCACGTTTTCGCCGATGGTCATTGAGTTAAACAGAGCGCCGTTTTGAAACAACATGCCCATCTCTTTCAAAATTTCCGCTCGTTCGTCTTCACTCGCCTTGACAATGTTCACGCCTTTGACGAGAATCTCGCCTTCATCCGGTTTGTTCAGGCCGATGAGATGGCGAAGCAACGTACTTTTACCGCAGCCGGAGCGGCCAAGAATCACCAGCGTCTCATAGGGATAGACATCAAGAGTGATGCCCTTGAGAATTTTGCGTTTGCCGTAACTTGTCTGCAAGTTACGTATATGAATGATGGGTTCGTCCATTATAATGTCGAGAAAAATAACATCGTAAATAATAAGTCAGCAAAAATAACCAAAAAGATGGAAACGACCACAGAGGTGGTGGTGGATTTGCCGACGCCGTCGGCGCCGCCGCGCACGTTAAAACCCTGGTAAGCGCCAACCTGCGCAATGATGATGGCAAAGAAAAAGCTTTTGATCAAACCGGTGATAAAATCCTTGGCGTAGAGCGCCTCGGCGGTTTGGTTGAAATAGGCGACAAACGACAGTTTGAGATTGGTCAGCGCCAACACAAAACCGCCGGCTATGCCGATAAAATCAGCCAGGACGGTGAGGCAGGGAACAACGATCATCATGGCGAGCATACGCGGCACCACAAGAAAACCGATCGGATTGAGCGCCATGGTTTCCAGCGCGTCCAGTTCTTCGGAGACTTTCATGGTACCGATTTCCGCGGTGATGGCGGAGCCGCTGCGCCCGGCGACAAGAATGGCGGTGATCAGCGGACCGAGCTCACGACACAAGGTCACGGCAACCAAATCCGCCACATAAATTGTGGCGCCAAACTGCTGCAACTGGTAGGCGGCCTGCATGGCGATGATCAAGCCGACGCAAAACGAAATCACCCCGACAATGGGGACGGATTCGACGCCGATTCGCACCATCTGGACAAACGTCGCGCCCCAGCGAATTTTCTTGCCTTTGAAGGGAATGACAAAAGTCCAGAGCAGTGACAATGCGGCCAGTTTGCTCATGCGGGCGACGTGCACAAAAAAGAGCGCCAGGTTTTGTCCCGAGCTGCCGAATGTAGATCGTAAATCACGCATCAGCTTTGGCGGCTTCGACATCAACATAAATTTTGAAAATTTTGTCGAGACGTGTGAGTTCAAACACCTCGCGTACGTTCTCCCGCAGTCCGGCGACCACGAGTCGGCCGTTATACTTTTGGCAGAGCTGCAATCCTTCGATGAGGGTCGCCACACCGGAGCTGTCCATGTAACTGACGTCGCTCAGTTCGACGATCACTTTGGGTACGCGTTTTTTTACAAGTTCCATGATGGCGTTACGGGCCTGCGGCGACGAAAACATGTCAACTTCACCGTCAATGCTCAAAACGGCCACATCGTCTTTGATGGTATTTGTTATTTTCAGGCTCACTTTTTGTCCTTTGGAATTGATTTCTGCATGACTAGTTTATTGCCGATTTCCTGTCCCTCGGCAAATTTTACCTTGTCCATGACACTCGTGATGATGTAAACGCCCAAACCACCGGGCCGTATTTCATCCAGTGGTCTGGATTTGATTTTTTTAACATCAGCCGGTTCGCCCTCGTCTTCAAGAATGATTTCGAGTTTCGTCGGTTTAATCTTGCAGGTGATAATTATCGATTGCCCGCCCTTGCCCTTGTAGGCGTGACGAATCACATTCGAGGTGGCTTCGTCAATGGCGAGAATAATTTTGCTGGTTTCGCGGTCGTCAAAACCGGCAATTTCGCATACCTTGCTCACCGCAGCGCGCATCACGGAGAGGAGCGGGGGATCGCTGGTTAAATTTAATACGATGGTCTTTGTCATGGCGTCACAATCATTTTGTTCACTTTACATTTGCTCTGTTCCAGGCCGTCAGGACATTGATTGTGCTTTGTTCCATTGAAAGGCAACGAGCGTAATATCGTCATTCTGTGGACTGGATTTGGTGAATTTATAGACCTGCAGCAAACTTTCTTCAACAACTTGTGCGGCAGAGGCCCAGTGTCGTTTCAAGCAGGTGAGCAGTCGATTCAACGTGAACTCTTCGCCTCGTGTATTTTTCGCTTCGATGATGCCGTCGGTATAAAACAACAAAAAGTCTCCCGGCGCCAACTGAACGTGATTGTCGTCAAAAGACATGTCTTTCATCACGCCAAGCGGTGGGCCGGACTCCCGATTTGGAATATCCGCTTCGCCGTTACGCAGGTGGATCATCGGCAGATTCCCGGCATCGCCATGCACCAGCTTGCCGGTCCAGATATCAACCACAACAAATTGTAACGTAACGAACATGCCGTGTCGACTTCGATCAACCAGCAGGTTGTTGAGTTTGTCGAGCAAAATGCTCGGCTCACGGTATTTTTGCACATAGAAGCGGAAATCGCTCATCAAACGAGCCATATACAGCGCCGCGGGAATGCCTTTGCCCGACACATCGCCAATGAGAATGCCGACATGACGGTCATCGAGCATGAGCACATCGTAGAGATCGCCGCCGACAGAAATCGCCGGCAAATTCCGGGCCGCAATGTCAAATATACCGTTTTCGCCCTGCGGCAATTTTTGCGGCATAAAACTCTGCTGAATCTCTTTTGCCGATTCCAATTGTTGCCGCAACCGTTCCTGTTCCAATTCTATTTGATGCACGCGCGCATTTTCCACCGCCATGGCCACCTGCATACAAAATGTCTTGAACAAGTCAAGGTCGTAATCGGTAAACTCTTTGCCGTCTTTTCGGTTGATGACTTCAGCGACGCCAATGATACGCTCCTTGTTCTGCAGCGGCACAGCCAGAATGGATTTTGTAAGAAACCCGGATTTTTCATCCGCGTCCGAATAAAATCGCGCGTCATTTTTGACATCCGGCACAATCAGGGATTTGCCGGTTTCCCACACCCAGCCGGCTACGCCCTGGCCCTTTGCCAGCCGGATGGTCTTGGTGATTTTATCGCCGTGGCTGCCGAGCGCCACTTCGCATTCGAGCGTGTTTTCCTGCTCGTTAATTAAAAAGATCGAGCTCGCCTCGGCGCGCATCACTTCCTGTGCTTTCTCCATAACCAGGCCGAGCAGCTCGTCCAAATCCAGCGTCGAACTGATGATGTTCGTCACGTGAATCAGGCTGGATAAATCTTCCACGCGCGCTTCAAGCTCGCGTACTTTGGATTCGTCGAGTCCCATAGTCCTCTAATGTGCTTGTAGCCAATTGTCGCCCGTACCCATCTCCACTTTAATCGGGACGTTCAGCGTAATGGCGTTTTCCATTTCGGTTTGAACCAGTTGTTGCACATGTTCGAGTTCGTCTTTACGAACGTCAAATACGAGCTCGTCATGCACTTGTAATATCATTTTTGAAACCAGATGTTTTTCGTCCAGGCGGCGTTGAATGTTGATCATCGCCACTTTGATCATGTCCGCCGCGCTGCCCTGAATCGGTGTGTTGATGGCCGTGCGTTCGGCAAAATCGCGGATACGCCGGTTGTCGCTGTGAATTTCCGGGATGTATCGGCGGCGATTCAATAACGTGGTGACGAAACCCTGCTCCTGCGCCTGATGGACGATATCGACCATAAACTTTTGCACGCCGGGATAATTGATAAAATACGCGTCAATGAACTGCGCCGCTTCGTCCGGCGTTATGCCGATGCGTTGCGATAATCCAAACGCGCCCATGCCGTACATGATGCCGAAATTCACCTCTTTGGCGCGGCGACGCTGATCGTCCGTCACCTCATGCGGATCGACTTGAAACACCAACGCGGCGGTTCGGCGGTGGACATCCTCATCCTTCTTAAAAGAGTCGACCAGCGTTTCATCACCGGACAAATGTGCCATAATTCGTAACTCGATTTGCGAATAGTCCGCATCGAGCAAAACATGATCGCTGTCTGCGGCAACAAATCCCGAGCGAATGGTGCGCCCCAGCTCCGTGCGAATGGGAATGTTCTGCAAATTCGGATCGCTCGACGACAGCCGCCCCGTGGCCGCAACCGTTTGATTGAACGACGTGTGCAGCCGTCCGGTTTTGGAATTGATCAATCGCGGCAGGGCATCCACATAGGTGGATTTGAGTTTGGCAAACTGACGAAAGTCGAGAATCTGCTTCGGCAGCTCGTGATCCTTGGCCAGTTCTTCCAACACCGACACGTCGGTGGAGTAGCCCGTTTTGGTTTTGCGGATCACCGGCAATCCCAAATCTTCAAACATAATTTGACCGAGTTGCTTGGGCGAATTGATGTTAAATTTGATGCCGGCGAGCTGGTAAATTTTTTTCTCCAGCGAGGTGAGCTCGCTTTCCAGCTCTTTGGACATGCGCGTCAAATACAGCTCGTCCAGCGCGACCCCCGCTCGCTCCATGGTCGCGAGCACATGAATCAGCGGCACCTCGACGTTTTCCATCAAATTTTTCAGATTTTTTTCTTCGAGTTGCGGTTCGAGCACCTGCCATAACCGCCAGGTGACGTCCGCGTCTTCGCAGGCATATTCTGATACCTGCTCGATCGGCGCCATATCCATGGTGATCTGTTTTACGCCGCTGCCAATAATCTGTGAGGTTGGGATTTTTTTTATATTGAGATAGACCAGCGCCAGGGCATCCAGGTTGTGTTGGCGCAAAGACGGATCGAGCACATAACTGGCCACCATGGTGTCAAAGCTCAAGCCTTTTACCTGAATGCCGTAATGCGATAAAATGATGATGTCATACTTGGCGTTGTGCGCGCATTTTCTGATGGTTTCGTTTTCAAAAAGCGGTTTGAGCGCTTCCAGAACATGTTTCAGGTTGAGCGGCTTGACGTCGCTGGTCAATTCCTGTGCACCGCGCACGGGAATGTAAAACGCTTCGCCTTCTTGGTGCGAAAACGACAGCCCGACCAGTTCGGCGCGCATCGGCTCCTGGTGCGTGGTCTCCGTATCAAAAACAAACTTTTGGCACGCTGATAGCGTGTCGATCAGCTCGGCTAATGCTGTGTCGGATTGAATGAGATGGTAGTTGCGTTTCAACTCCGGCTGTTCCGGCGCGAACCGGTCCGCCAACGTCCGGAATTGCATCTCCTGGAAAAAAGAAAATGCGTGTTCGTTGTTGACTTGACCGATAATCAGGTTGTCCGGCGGTGTTTCAAGTTCCAAATCACATTTTATCGTAGTGAGGACTTTGGACGTTCGAGCGGATTTCGGATCTTTTTCCAGCGCTGTGCGCGCGCGTTTGTCCGTAATGTTGTTTATATTGTCGAGAACATTTTCAACCGAGTCGTACTCTTGCAATAATTTCAGCGCACCTTTCGGCCCAATGCCTGGGACGCCCGGAATATTGTCCGAGGAATCGCCCATCAACGCGAGATAATCGATAATTTTACTTGGCGGCAATCCGATTTTATCGAGCACGCCCTGCTCATCCAGCCACTCCGGTTCTTCACCGCCGCGTTTGGGATTGAGGATTTTAACGTGCTCATTGACGAGCTGCATCATGTCTTTATCGCCCGTCACAATGATGGTTTCGATCTTTTTGTCGCTCGCAAGTCTGGCATAGGTGCCGATAATATCATCCGCCTCAAAACCGGGCTGTTCGACAACCGGAATTTTTAAAATGTCGAGCATTTCGCGAATGCGTGGCAACTGGTCCACCATGTCCTGCGGCATTTCGGAACGTTGCGCTTTGTATTCAGGAAACAAGTCGTGCCGAAAGGTTGGGTGCGGCGTGTCGAACACCACTGCAAAATAATCCGGTTTTTCATTATCAATTATGCTGAGGAGCGTGTTGGTAAATCCAAAAACCGCGCTGACATTTTCGCCTTTTTTATTAATGAGCGGATTGCGGGCAAAGGCAAAATACACCCGATAGGCCAGGGCCATGCCGTCAATGAGGAAAAGTCTGGAGGTTGAGGATGCGCTCATATGGAATCAAAAGTTACTGTCAGTAGTTTTGATAATGTAATAGTTAATAGGGTGTTATGCAAGCAAAAGTAAAAAGGAGGCTCAATTATCCAACTTTGCTCGTGGTTAATAACAAAATGGCGTGCCACTCTATTCTCTTGATGGCGGAAAAGTTTTTCGGCCAATCGACAAGTAAAAGCAAGAATTTCTACGCTAAATGTCTTTTTTGACCGTAATCTAAATCA
>CAYSNA010000309.1:0-6747 GCA_964432185.1 uncultured Cytophagia bacterium | reverse complement strand
CGAGAATCATCTCTTTGCCGCGATGGCGGCATTCGGTGATGAAACCGGCAATATCCAGCGTGTAAGTGTTGCTGATGCGCTTGCCCTCCGGCGCCACCAGCGAACTGCCAACCTTGATGACGGCGCGTTTCCACGCGCCCATTTTAATTTTTTCGGATGCTTTCATGGCGCGCAATATATAAAAAATAAATCAGAATTTAAAGTCCATTGAAATTCGCACGATGAAAGTCCTTGGCGTTTTTCTTCAAGATTGCTATTTTGCCGCAGGTAAAAATAAAATTTGGCGATCATGATTCAATCTGCTCAATCCATTCTAAAATCCATATTCGGCTACGATAACTTCCGCCCACTGCAGCAAGACATTATCGCGAATATCGTGGCGAAAAATGATACGCTGGTCATTATGCCGACAGGCGGCGGCAAGTCGTTGTGTTATCAAATTCCGGCGCTGCTTTTTGACGGCCTGACCATTGTCGTGTCGCCGCTTATTTCGCTGATGAAAGATCAGGTCGAACAGCTCAGGGACGTTGGCGTTGCCGCCGAGTTTCTGAACAGCTCTCTGTCGCCGCAAGAATATGAGCACGTCGTAACTGATGTGCAAAACGGAAAGATCAAGCTGCTGTATGCCGCGCCGGAAGGATTGTTGACGGAGCGGATGATGGCGCTGCTAAAATCGCAAAAGGTCGACTGCTTGACCATTGATGAAGCGCATTGTATCTCCGAGTGGGGACACGATTTTCGACCCGAATATCGTCGTTTGGTGGAGGTGCGGCAGAAATTCCCGGATGCCGTGTGTGTGGCGTTGACCGCCACGGCGACGCCACGCGTTCGCGATGACATTGCGACGACGCTCGGTTTTGAAAAATCGAACGAGTTCATTGCCAGTTTTAATCGCGACAATCTTTTTCTGCAGGTGACGCCGAAAAATGATCCGGCCCGGCAGGTGGTGCAATTTCTGGAGGCGCATCCGGATCAGTCCGGCATTATTTACTGTTTTTCGCGGCGACAGGTGGATGAGCTGTCGGCGTTTCTCGCGGCGCATAAATACTCGGTGCTGCCGTATCACGCCGGCCTGGCAGATGAGAAGCGCAAGAAAAACCAGGAGCTGTTCATCCGCGATGATGTGCAGATTATCGTCGCGACCATTGCCTTTGGCATGGGCATCAACAAGCCGAATGTGCGCTTTGTTATTCATTACGATTTGCCGAAAAATATTGAATCGTATTATCAGGAAATCGGCCGTTCCGGGCGTGATGGTGTGCGCGCCGATTGTCTGCTGCTGTTTAGCTACGGCGATCAGCAAAAAATCCGCTATTTCATCGACCAAAAAGAAGATGAGCAGGACCGCCGCAATGCGCTGGCACATTTGGATGCCATGCTTCGATATGCGGAAACGGACGCCTGCCGACGGCTTCCGTTGCTGACTTATTTTGGCGAGAATTATACCAAGCCGGAATGCGGCATGTGCGATAATTGTCTGGCAGAAAAAGCCGAACACGTTGACATTACCGTTGCGGCGCAAAAGTTTTTGTCGTGCGTCAAGCGCACCAATGAACGTTTTGGCGCGGCGCACATCATTGATATTTTGCGCGGCTCGGAAAATAAAAAAGTGATAGATTTTGGCCATCACCATTTACCAACGCACGGTGTTGGCAAAGAATATTCAAAGGAGCAATGGACGCACTTGTCCCGCCAGTTCCTCGCGCAGGATTTGCTTTATAAAGATGTGGATTATGGCAGCCTGAAAATCACCGAACGCGGCAGTGCCGTGCTTTTTCAAAATGAAAAAGTGTTTGGCCGGTTGGAAGAAAAACAGGTGGCCGTCAGCGGCGCGACCGGCGCGGAATATGATCGCGGCTTGTTCGAGCGGCTGCGGCAGAAACGCAAAGAGATTGCTGACCGGCAAAACGTGCCGCCGTATGTGATTTTTTCCGATCGCTCGCTTATCGACATGGCAACCTATTTTCCGCAAAGCCGTGACAAGTTCTTGGACATCAGCGGCGTCGGCCTCACCAAACTCAATCGTTACGGCAATGTTTTTCTCAATGTCATTCGGTTGTATTGTGAAGAACAACGCATCGATGAAAAGCCGAGATCGGCCCAGATTTCCATGCACACCTATAAAACCCTCGGCAAAAAAAGATATCAGCAAGTGGGCGAGAAGTTTTGTGACGGATTTTCAGTCAGTGAGCTGGCGGAAGAAGGCGGGGTACGCCGACAAACCATCATCAAACATTTGAATGATTATGTGCGCGAGGGCCATTCGATTCCGGCGGATCAGGTTTTGCAGGATGTGACCATTGATGAAAAACAACAGCAGGAGGTGCTGGCGTTGTTTCAAAAGTATGGTACCGGCTATTTGGGACCCGTGTTTGACGCGCTGAACGGAACAGTGACATATGATGATTTGCATCTTTTGCGGCTGTATGTGATGTGTAAGGCGTAGATATTTTCGGAGATAGCCAAATCCCGGGATTTTTAAAATCCCGGGATTTGAAAGTGCTTTATAATTTTAGCGATGATCACGATTGATCTACTTGACCAGCGCCATCTTTTTCACCTCTTTGAACGAATCGCCAACCTGTAATTCATACAGATAAACACCACCCGGCAGATCCGATGCATGAAACGACACATTGTACGTGCCCGGCGTTTTTACACCACTAACCAGACGAGTGATCTGGCGGCCTCTGAGATCATAAACGTTGAGTCGAATATAATCGGTGGATGCCACGGTATATGAAATGGTTGTGGTCGGATTAAAAGGATTGGGATAATTATCGCCCAAAGTATAGCCGTTGGGCAAGCCGTCAGTCGGTTTCGTCTCAATGCCGACGATGGTCTCGCCGGTCATGACCATGGCGATTTGCTCCGCCGTCAAGGCGCCGTCATAAATCTGCACATCATCCAGCATGCCGGCATGATGACGGGAGCCGAGCACACCGCCGACGCCGAAGCGCATTGGTACACGCCACATGTCGCGCAGGACTTCATAATAAAGCGTATCGCGTGTGGGGAATTCGTGGAATAGCGGCACCTGCCATACACCATCAAGGTAAAGCTCGCCAATACTGATCATACTGGTATCACCTTCAACCGTCTTGATCACACCGGCAATATGATGCCAGTTGTCGACATCAAAAAAGTCGTTTTCGGTTATAATGTTGACGATTTTGCCGTCCGAGTCGAGGCCATCACCAAAACTGAGAACCAGCTTGTCGGCATAATTAAAGTGACCGACGGAGAGATGAAATTCCTGCTCCGGGCCATAACCGTTGCCGGTGCTGTCACCGATCCAAATCATGTGGTGTTGCCCTTCAAAAGTATCTTCAGCATTAAACCAGGCGCAGACAGTAAAATCATAGGCAAACTGCAAATCATCCAGTAGATCGGTTTGCATGTAATCACCTTGTCCGCTAAAATAGACGGCATTTGAGCCAATTTTGCCACTGCCAACCCAATCAGCATTTTCCATAAACTCGGCTGTATAACCACCAACCGAATCCACGGCAACCGTTCCGGTACCTTCGTCAAATTTCCAATGCGCGATTAAATCCTGTGCGGAGAGCAGAATCGGCATGCTTAGTACGGCAAACATCATCAAAATTGAAATAGTAGTTCTTTTCTGTCCCATGTGCTTCCTCCTCGATGCTTTTGTCTGAAATACAATGTGAGTAGTTCTTGGAATTTTAACGTCCTCTACTTTCGTACGCTGGTGCGGATTTATCATCACCTCCTTGAAAAATAGTTAAACTCGCTTGCATGGAATGTTTGAAAATAACACTATACGAAACGCAGAATATTTCATATATGCCAGTGAAAAGTGTTCACTAATGAAAAAAATGCCATTTTCTGGATGGGGCAGTTTAAACAACCGGGTCTATTCGGAAGGAGATCATTGGAGCGTAGAATGGTTGTGTGCTAACTGGTTTTTTTGTATTTGAGAGAAGCCAAAGCGGTGGTCGTGATGGCCAATAGCGACAGTTGCAGGATATCCCATTTAATATCGATAAATCCCGATCCCTTGAGCACAATCATACGAATGACGCGGATAAAATAGGCGGCCGGATTGAGCAGATTGAAGCGTTGCGCCCACATCGGCATGCTGTCCACCGGCGTGAAGATGCCGCTCATGAGGATGAATATCATCATAAAAAAGAAGGCGATGAACAGGAATTGCTGCTGCGTGCCGGCAAGGGTACTGAGGAAAAGCCCGAGCCCCATCACGGCAATAAGAAAAATAACGACGAATCCGAACAAAAGAAAAATGTTGCCCTCAAACGGCATGTGGTAAACGAGCCGGGCCAATGTTAATCCGAAAGCCAAATCGACAATACCGATGATCATGAACGGAATCATTTTGCCCAGGATGAACTCGTGCTTTTTCACCGGCGTGACGTTCATCTGCTCGCTGGTGCCCATTTCCTTTTCGCGCACGAGATTCAAGCCGGAAAGCAAAAATCCAATGGAGGTGACGAGGATGGCCAGAATACCCGGAGCCATGTAAATTTTATAGTCCAGTTCGGGATTGAACCAGTAACGCGTTCGCGTTTCGATCTGCGGCGTCGGCAGCACCGGTTTTATCGCCATGTGTTCCATGACAATATTTCGATTGTAATCCATAATGAGACCGGTGAGATAGGACAAAGAGGTTTGCGCCAAACTGCCGTTTATGCCGTCGATGAGCAGTTGGAGCGGAGCCTCATTATTCTTTATCAAATCACCTTCAAAAGATGTTGGGATATTGAGGATGACATCAATTGTGCCCTTGTGCATTTCGTTTTGAGCGTCTTGAAGTGAGAATGTAGATTTTTTAATTTTGAAAAAGGTTGAGCCTCGCAGTTTCGTCACCAGCTCGCGCGATGTTGGCGATAAATCCTGATCGACAACGCACAGATCAATATACTTGATGTCAAACGTGACCACCGGAACCAGTAAAAGCATCTGCACAATCGGCACAAAAATGATCATGCGCGCCATAAATTTGTTGCGGCGAATTTGGGTGAATTCTTTTTGCAAGAGATATTTCAAGCTAGGCATGAATGATCTTCCTGATGTATGTCGAACATGAACTGTGCTATTCCAGTCGTATTTTAAATTTTTTCGCGCTAATGCTAATGAACACAACGGTCATGCCAATCAACACCAGCGTTTCCTTCCAGACAAATTTCAAACCGGTGCCTTTCAGCATGATGTTTTTGATGATGATGATGAACCAGCGCGGCGGCATCAGCAAGCTGAAAATCTGATAAATCCTGGGCGTATTTTCCAACGGAAAAATGAATCCGGATAAGAGAATGCTCGGCAGCATCAAGCCGATGAGCGAAATGAACATGGCCTGCTGCATGGTTGAGGAGACCGTCGAAATGAGAATGCCGAGCGATAACGCCAACGCGATGTATAAAACGCTTTCCAGTAACAGCAGTACGAGGCTGCCGTGCACCGGCAGGCCAAAAACAAAATTGGCCATGGCCAAAATCAACAGGACATCGCCAAAAGCAAGAAAAAGGTAGGGAGCGACTTTGCCGAGGATGATCTGTATCGGCCGGAGCGGCGAGACCAACAGCACTTCCATAGTGCCGAATTCTTTTTCGCGCGTGATGGTGATAGAGGTCATGAGAGCGCAAATGAGCATGAGGATGAGTGTCATGAGGCCGGGGACAAACATGTATTCGTTTTCCAGAGAGGGATTGTAATACATGCGTACGCTCAGACCAATTTTCATGGTGGAGGACGGTGCGAGTTCACGGTTAAATTCGGCGACGATGGCCTCGCTATAGGAGGCGACCAACCGGCCGGTATTGGGCTCCGAGGCATCCGTGACAAAGCTGATGGTGGCCTCGCCATCGCGTTGCAGCCGCTCACCAAATTTGGATTCAAAAATGAGAACCTGTTTGATTGTGCCGCTTTTTAACGCCGCTTCAATGTCATTAACAGAATTGAGATAGCGAACGACATTAAAAAATTCCGAGGCGTCAAATTTGTTGATCAACCGCCGGGTGATATCGTCCCTGGATTGATCGACCACAGCAATTTTTGCATCGCGGATATCCATGTTGACCACGTAACCAAAAATCATAATCTGCGCCGCCGGAATGCCGAACAAAATGATCAATGTGCGGACATCGCGGAAGATGTGGATGAATTCTTTGTGGACGAAGCTTAAAAAGCGGTGCATTGTGATGTTTTCCAATTTTTGCTGGTTCATGACTCGGTTTTCGAACGCTGGGAGTATAAAGTCAAAAGTCGAAAGTAGAAAGCAAAAACATTGCATTAATTTAAGGTGCGCTTTAGTCCGGAAAGCATTTTCTCGATTTCAATGATTTCATTTTTCAATAGTGAAGTTTGTCTCTCATCAATATAGCCGAGACGGCCGGCGATTAACAGTTGTGTTTCGAGTTCAAAACTTGAGCCTCTGGCAATATCGATAAAATGAGAAAATTCCGCTGTGCTGCCTCGTCCTGCGCCTTCTGCGATATTGGACGATATTGAAACTGCCGCACGCCGCATTTGTGAAACAATTCCGTACAATTCACTTTTGGGAAATTCTCTCGTCGTTTTGTAAACCATCGTCGCAACATCGAAGCTTTTTTGCCAAACCTTCAATTCTCTAAAATTATGCATTTTCCCCTCCTCTTTTCCTTCTACTTTTTACTTTCATCTTTCTACTCTTCTCTACTCCTCGCAATCCTCACAAAAACCTCGTTCATGCTTGTCACGCCGTAATGCTCTTTCAACACGCCCGGC
>CAYSNA010000308.1:0-6754 GCA_964432185.1 uncultured Cytophagia bacterium | reverse complement strand
CGCTGCCCTGTTCGCGAGCGATGGCGGAAAAGGTAATCAGGGTGTCCAGGCCGGACACTTTGGCGCGCGCATGGTGTTCGCCAACCTGTGGCCCCAAAATCCAGTGGCACAGCGCACGGCCCGTCGCATCGGTAACGACTGGCTGCGGTTCGCTGAGGCGGCCGCCGCCATCGATAACTTCAAAAACAACATTCAATCCGTTAACCGGATGATTCCAGACATCGGTCACCAAAAGACCGATGGGCTGCGGCAAAGGCTGTTCGGGTATTTGACTTTGGTTGTTTCCAAGCGAAAAGGCGCGCGCGGCAGGGCCGGCAATACAATCGATATTTGCCGATTGAAATAATTCGGCATCAAGGAGCAGCGAGATTGTTACCCGGCCAATATGGCTTGTGGTAAACGATCCAGTGGTTCTGCCCTGGGCATCCGTTGGACTCGTCGGTTGATTCAGGTTGATCGGAATGCCCGAGGCGCTGAAACTGACATGTTGATCCGGCACGGCGTTGCCGAATTTGTCTTTTAATTCCACGCTCAGTATGCCTTCAGTTTGATCATCCGCAATAAGCGTGGCCGGTGTCGTAAACCGGCTGGTGGTCGCATCGGGTGATCCGGGAAGTGAACGTACATAGACGTCAATAGCGCCCGGTTTGAGCAGGCGAACGCCATTATTCGCGCTAATTTGGACATGGCTCACATCCGGTTTTTGCCCAAGCATGACGGCCACTGCCGCATAGCCGCGTGCATTTGAATTGAGCACGACAGACTTTTTACCGTTTATCGTGCCGGAGCCGGAGAGGATCTTGAATTCTACCGGCTGATTTTTTACCGCCTGATTCTCTGCATTCACAATACGGACTTGGATCGAATCATCAGCAAAACTCCCTACCGTGCCGCTGATTGAATCGGCGGACGTCAAAAGAATCTTGTCGCCCCATGTCAATAATCCCGATGCGGTAAAATAAGCCGGCGAGCCGCTTAAACTGGCGTTGTCAAAAAGAGATTTGGCGTAAAAAGAGTAGACCTTGTCGCCGGTGATGGAGCCGAGGGTGGCAGTCGCGGCGGCGATGCCGTTCGAATCCGTGCGAACGATAAATGAGGATTGGCCGTTATACGAGGCGCCTTCAGTTTCCGTGCGAAAATCGACAATATGATCCGCGATCGGCACACCGCCCGCCGAAACAACCTTGACGCGGAACGGCGCGGGCAGCGGCGAATTGACAAGACCGTCCTGTCCATCGCCATCGAGTTTTATCAGGGTGGTGGGCAGATTGTCCAGCGTCGTCACCACAGTGAACTCCTGCGGACTGGATTTCAGCGGTCGCCCGAGGTAGGTGCTGGTGGCGCGGATCGTGCTCGTATCGGCTGTCCCTGCGGCAAAGAGGGCGCTTGCCTTGCCCTCGGCAGTCGTTGATATGGTGATGCTGGTTTGGCCGTTAAACGAACCGTCGCCGCGAATACGGCTAAACTGGACCGGCTGATTGGACACGGGATTTTTAAAAGAATCTTCGACCGCCACGACAAACGGTTCCGGCAAAACTTTATTCGGATCGGCCGCCTGATGGTCACCGGATATTTTCAGCACAACATACGGCGCTCCGGCCAGCGCAGTCGCTTTGACGGTCGTTGGAGAACCCTGTAATCCCGTTGCACTTGCGGTCAGGATTTGATTGTCAACGCCGGCTTTTTGTCCCAGCGTCCAGGCGGCTTTTGATAATCCTTTTACAGAACTCGGCACGGATATTTTAGTCTGACCGTTCACTGTGCCGCTGCCGGTTGTGACTTCAAAAACGACGTTCACACCGGCGATGGGGTGGTCATTGGCGTCCGTCACTTTGGCGACCAGGGAATCCGGCAGTGTTGTATTGACCAGACCCTCAAAATGCAGCGGACTCTGCCAGACGAGTTTGGCCGCCGGCCCGTACGCCGTTGCCGTAAAGCGTACGATCAATGTCGGCCGCGCCATGGGATAAACATCAACTGTTTGTGTGGAAGAAGGCTGCGGGCCGAGCGTCCAGTTGACCTGCGCCTGACCGAGCGAATTGGTAACAACTTCATAAAAATTGTCATTATTCACCAAACCGCCGCCGCTTGCCACTTGAAAATGGACGGCTGAATTCGGCAGTGGTTGACCGCCCGTATCTTTGACCAAAACAACCAACGGTTGCGGCAGCGTATAACCGGCCTGGCCAGTTTGATTGTTGCCGGAGACAATATCGATTCCGGAAATATTCGTGCCCGTTCCGGTAATCGTAAATGTGATGGTCGTCCCCGGAACGCTGGGGCATTTTGCCGTGACGATTTGAGAACTGCTCAAACCCAGGCGATAATAAACCGAGGCATTGCCGTCCTTGTCCGTATAAACCGTGGCGCCGGGTTGGAATTGCGCCGATGCATCGTTTGAGGAAAACGTCACAGCCGCGCCGTGAACCGGCTTGCCGTTTTTAGCCAGCACTTGAACGACGAGCGGATTCGGCGCCACACTGCCGACCGGCGCGCTCTGGTTGTCCCCGCTTGATTTGACCACACTGGCGGGTTTGCGGAAAAACAGTTTGGTGCCGGCCGTGGTGTTCACCATACTCAATGTCGTGCCGTCCAGCAGTTTAACTTTGACATCTACCGTGTCGCGCTGCCCAATGCCAAAATGCTGCACCGGATCATCCTGACATAAATAGCCATAGCCATTTTGCACCTGGCGATAGCCGAGGAGAGAGCCTGGGGTATCTATCTTGCCTTTTTCATACACCCAAATTTTTGTGCCGAATCCGCCCGCGTCCCCGCCCGGGCCACGGCCGGTGATTTTAATCCAGCGGTTGGTCGACCGGAATTCATTTCGAAAAAGTCGATTGCTGTATCGCGCATCAACATCCTTGTTGGCATCCGCATAATAAAAATCGAGGTCGCCGTCGTTGTCAATGTCACCCACGGCGCCGCCGCGCGGATCATAAGCATAAATTTCGATGCTGGTATACTCGCTTGACGAGAAATTGCCATTGCCATCATTGCGAAAGAATTCCGTGTAATCGCGCGTTCTCGGCGTAATGATGTCGAGATCGCCGTCGTTATCCGCATCGAGAAAGAACGTGCTGAATCCCCACTGGCGAATTTTTAAACTCGATGTGACATCATCAAAATAGCCATTGCCGCGGTTGCGGTAGACGCGAACATACTCACGCGCCTTGTCTTTTGGCGGCACAAACAGATCCAGATCGCCATCATTATCATAATCGGCAAAGGTGGCGCCATTGGCATCATTTTGTGCGTCAAACAAACCGCGGGCTGTCGTTTCATTGGTAAAGTGGCCGCGGCCGTCATTGATCATCAACTGGTTCGGCACCTGCTTGGCCGAATTGAAGCCGTTAATCGCTCGTCCGTCTTCCGTCAGTGCGGTATAATTTCGATGGACGATGAAAATATCCATATCGCCGTCATTGTCAACGTCCGCCGCAACAACGCCCTGTGTTCCCATGTAGCTGTCGTTTGGCGGCTCGGTCAGCCCGCTGGTGGTGATCGTTTTGAAGGTGCCGTTGCCGTTATTCAAATAAAATTCGTTCGGCTGCGGCGGGATGACAATGCGATCATTTTCATCGTAACGCGTTTCCGCCGGTCCCCAATTCACCGCCAGCAAATCCATAAAGCCGTCATTGTTGGCGTCAAAGGCGATGACGCCGCGCGTGCCGTAACCGTACGGCTCCGTATCAAAATCGGGAAAAATGATCCGGTACAGCGGCAATCCGGCAGCGTCGGTGGCGTCCTGGAAGTAACCATCGCCGGTGTTCTTGTACAACCGATTGCGGTCGTCGGTCGTGGCGTTGTAAATATCATAATCGCCGTCGTTATCATAATCAAAAAAGACAATGCCGTGCGAACCGGTCCAGCCGTAATTGTCCTCGACATGTCGGGCGTTATCTTGCTCGACATAACCGTCCGGCGTGCTGATGTACAAAGTTTCCGCTAACTTGTCGGCATAACGAACCGCATTGGAAATATAAATATCCGGTCGGCCGTCGCCGTTAATATCCGTCATGCATACGCCGTGACCATATGCACTGACATCACCCTCGGTGTTGCCGGGTACAGCATATTCTGATGTCACATCGGTAAATTTTATCGTCTGGCTGAAAATCGACAATGAATAAAAAAAGGAGAGCGTGACAAGCAGCGCGATCCTCGGTTGGTAAGATTTTGCGAAAAGCATGAGGCCCTCATTCATCCCAAATCTTGATGTTGAAATGTGCATTACCGTTTGTAATGTACATGTTTTCCGTTATTCCGTACGCGCGGATCCGGGTGAACAAAACGATGTAAATATACAAAAAATGCGTTTTGTTTGCAGAGAAATTGTTATCGATCAAAAGGGCTTGCGTTTGTGTAAATTGCGCATTATTTTGTTTTCCCTGCATAATCTGAAAAATCCAATTGTAGTCAACAATAATTTGTGTTGAACTATTTAAAATATTTAAGGAGGATGGCGTATGAAGGTTTGCTCTGTTTTTTTTATGCTGATGATGACGGTGCAGCCACTTTTTTCATCCGGGCGGACAATTATCGACTTGAACGGTCAGTGGCAGTTTGAACAAACGGATACGGCGTTTCCGCCCGCAACCTTCACCCGTACGATTCCGGTTCCCGGACTGGTGCATCTGGCTGAACCGAAAATTGATCAGTACGATAACCTCTACGCCAAATCAAAAAATGCCGAGTACAAAACGGATCACAAGGTTTTGGATTTACAATATGATCCCAAATACAATTGGTACAAAAAAACAATAAATGTTCCCCAGGAGCTTGAAGACCAATACGCCGTGTTGACGATTAAAAAGAGCAAATATGTCACGCAGGTTTTTGTCAACGGCATGGACGCCGGTTCGTCGATGGAGTGTTATACGCCGATTGAATTTCCGGTGACCAGATATCTAAAGTTCGGCGCGAAAAACGACATCCTCATCCGCGTCGGCGACCGCGCCTGGCTGCCGAGTCCCGCCGCCGGCAGCACCGACAAGGAAAAAGTCAATTACCTGCCCGGCATTTGGGATGATGTGGAACTGACGTTCTCCGGCGTGTTGCGTGTGCACAAGGCGCTCGTCTTGCCGTCGGTTCAAGAGAACAGGGTTGATGTCAAACTGGTGGTGCGAAATTTTTACGAAGCGCAGCAGGTCTACGGCGAGCAGATGGAAGATACCTGTCTTGTGAAAATTACTCTGGCGGAAAAAGAAACCGGCGCCGCTTTTGGAAAAACGTTTGAAGGCACAGCGATTGTGACCCGCGATAATGTCACTCAGGTTGAGTTTACCCTGCCGATCAAAAATCCTCGCCTGTGGTCGCCGGAAAATCCGTCTCTCTATACGGCAAAAATCGAATTATTCGATGTTAAAGGCAAACCGATGGATGTCGTTATAAAAAATATCGGTATGCGCGATTTTGAACGTCGCGGCAAATATTTTTATCTCAATGGTGAGCGAACCTTTTTGCGCGGCACCAACGTCACGCTGCACCGGTTTTTTGAAGACCCGGACTGTCAACATCTGCCGTGGGATCGTCAATGGGTGACGACACTTTTGGCGCATTATCCCAAACAACTCAACTGGAACGCCATGCGCGTCTGCGTGGGCATTGCGCCGGATTTCTGGTACGATATCGCCGATTCCGTCGGGCTGATGTTTCAGAACGAGTGGCTTTATTGGCAGGATCACGGCTGGGACGATCAGATACGAACGGAATACACCAACTGGGTCTGGTCCGATGGCAATCATCCGTCGATTATCATTTGGGATTCGATCAACGAAAACTGGAATACCTATGTCGGTACCGAGTTGATCCCTGAATTAAAAAAACTCGATCCCACCCGTATTTGGGATGCGGGCTACATGACCGCCGAAGAGATGACGCTGGATGAGATGGACGAACCGCATCCCTATATGACGCCCGGCTGGATGCCGAATCTGGCCGAGCATGTGGAACAGAATCCTTATCCGCTTGGCGACTTGCACTGGTGGCCGGAACGCTGGCACACCCTGCTGGAAAGCAGCGCGGCGCAGCTCGTCAACGAGTACGGCTGGGTCTGGCTCTGGCGGGACGGCTCGCCGTCGCATTTGACCAAAGGGCTGTACGCGTATTATCTGGATGAAAACCAAACGGCTCAGGATCGCTGGGACATGCAAGCCTACTGGCTGCAATGCCAGACCGAGTGGCTGCGCACCCGCCGCGATCTCGCCGGTATCCTGGCGTTTTGTTATCTGTCAGATAACCTCGGCTTTACCGGCGATTGGTGGGTTGGTCATGTCGCGGAACTCAATCCAAGTCCAACGTTGCACTGGTTCAAACACTGTTTTGCTCCCACTGGCGTTTTTGTTGACTTGATGGATCAGCGTTATATTAAAATTGCGCAGCCGTTTGAGCCGGCGTCGTCGCTGTCTTTTAATCTCGTTGGTCTCACGGATGTGCAGGCCGTCGTCTCGGGCACGGTGCGCCTCAAACTGCTGGATGCGGACGGCAAAAACTTTTGGGATGAAACGGTCGCGTTGGACATCCGCCCGAATGAAAACAAATACGTGCCGATGTGTCTGCCGCTGCCGGAGAAACCGGGCGGTTATGTGGTGGTGGCCGAGTTTTCTGAGGATGGAAAAAGTCCGGTTGTGTCGCGGCGTTTTATCAAAGTGGGCGATTTGGACACGTACTCGTTTTATTCCATTGACATGCAACCGTTACGGTAGATATTTTGCGGACACTCGGAAATTCTGACTTTGTTTTTGTCCGA